>JAUWTX010000146.1 GCA_030614505.1 Desulfuromonadales bacterium | reverse complement strand
TGGCAAAAGCGGTTGCCATCCCTAAATGATTCTGTCGGGGATCCATGGGTTTTAAATCTGGATTCCCGATTACACCTCGGGAATGACAACTTTTTTATTGTGCTGAATAGTTACAAATAATTAGACAGGAAAATGATAATGAAACGATTGTATTGTTTGTTAGGTTTACTTTTACTCTGTTTTACAGGAACGGCTCTGGCTAGCAGCACCCTTGAAGAGAAGGTTATTGAACATTCGTTTGCCAACGGTTTGAAACTCATGGTGGTTGAACGACATGATACGCCTGTTGTTTCAGCCTATATCACCATCGGCGTCGGCTCAGTACATGAGACCAGCGAAACCCGCGGAGTTGCTCATCTTCTTGAGCACATGTTGTTCAAAGGAACCAAAACCCTTGGGACAACCGATTATGTCAAAGAAAAACCAATCCTCGAGGAGATCGAAAGGGTCGGCAGCAAGCTGGATGCTCTGCGTCTTCAGGTCGGTGCAGACCCGTCACAGATTGCTGCCCTCGAAAAGGAATTGGTCGATCTCCAGGCAGAGCATAAGCAGTACGTGGTCAAGGATGTCTTCTCCAATATTTATTCTGAAAATGGTGGCTCCGGGTACAATGCCTTTACCAGTAAGGATCTGACCACCTACCTGATTTCCCTGCCGTCAAATAAGATGGAGCTCTGGGCGTTGATCGAATCTGACCGGATGAAGAACCCCATACTACGGGAGTTCTACACCGAACGGGATGTGATTCACGAGGAACGACGCCGTTCATACGATACTAACCCGCGCCGTCGGCATTACGAGAGCATGGTGAACAATGCTTTCAACGTGCATCCCTATCGCAATCCGATCATTGGCTGGCACTCGGATATCGCCAACCTGAGTCCGCAAAAAGCCCGCGAGTTCCTGCAAAAATATTATGCTCCAGTGAACACCGTGATTGCCTTGGTCGGAGATATCAAGGCGGCAGATGCTATCGCTTTGGTGGATCGTTATTTTGGTGACATTGCACCAGGTACCCCGGTTCCCATAGTTTCTTCAGTGGAGCCTGAACAAAATGGTGAAAAACGGATTGTCGATATCTTTGACGCCGAGCCGCGCCTGGCAATTGCCTATCACAAACCGACCATGCCGCAGAAGGACGACTATGTTTTTGATCTGATCGACCAGATTCTCGGCAGCGGACGCACATCGCGACTCTACCGCTCGTTGGTGGAAGAACAGCAATTGGCAACTTCAGTTTCAGTCTACGGGGCGCCGGGGTCGCGTTACCCCAACCTGTTTGTCATTGATGCTATTCCTCGTCATCCGCATACGACCGATGAACTGGAAGCTGCCATTTATGCCGAGCTTGACAAACTCAAGAAGGAACTTGTCGATGAGACTGAACTGACCAAAGTCAGGAACCGGCTGGTGACCGATCAGTTGCGGCGGCTCAGGAGTAACTCAGGACTGGCCAGGTTGTTGACCAGCTATCAGTCCCTTGGGGGAGACTGGCGTTACCTGGTCACTTATGCTGCGGAGATTGACAAACTCTCTGCCGAAGACATCAAAGAGGTTGCCAATAATTACTTTACTTCGGCCAATCGCACCGTTGTTGTTCTGAAGAGAGAGGATGAATCCATATGATTTTCTCTCGTTATCTTCGCGTTGTCCTCCCGTGCTTTTTTGCAAAACTGGTAGCTCTCACCGCTCTGGTGCTTCTTGTTGGCTGTGCGGCACCATTGCCTGAACATCCTGATCAGCTTCACTATCCCGCCCTGGATTTCCAGCTGCCTGAAGTAGAGACGCTGGTGCTTGCCAACGGCATTCGTCTTTTTCTCAAAGAGGACAGTGAGCTCCCACTGGTGCAGATGACTGCCATGATCGGTTCGGGGGGCATGACCACTCCGGAAGACAAAACCGGCTTTGCTGGATTGTTCGGCAGCACCTGGCGTACAGGTGGAGCCGGAGACCGGACCCCTGAAGAGCTGGACGAGTATCTTGACCACCTGGCTGCCAATCTGAGTGCCAGCATGGGGCCCTATAGTGCACAACTGGACCTTTCCTTGCGTTCGGAGGATATGGAACAGGGTGTGGCCGTGCTGGACGATCTGCTGCGCAGACCGCTGTTCGCATCGGAGCGACTTGAACTGGCACGACTGCAAGCCCAGGAACATGTGCGCCGCCAGAATGACAGCCCTGGTGCAATCTCAAGGCGTTTGTTGATGGCGGCTCTCTATCCGGATCACTCCCTTGGTTATTCACCAACCCAGGAAACTCTGGCAGCAATTACGAGGCAGGATCTGGTTGATTTTCATCAGACGTATTTTGCCCCGAACAATCTCTGGATAGCTGTCTCCGGTGACTTTGACCGAGAGAATCTTTTACGAGTTCTTAAGGAGAACTTCGGCAGCTGGGTCCAGCGAGATGTGCCGGAACAACAACTCTCGCCGATTACTCGACCAGAGTCAGGTTCGATTCAGGTAGCAACCAAAGACTTGTCGCAGACCACGATTGTGATCGGCGATCTGGGCCTGACCAAGGATCATCCTGACCAGTATGCTGTCCGCGTTCTTAACTACATACTCGGTGGCGGTGGTTTCAACTCCCGCATGATGCGTGAGATCCGTTCGAACCGCGGCCTGGCCTATTCGGCCTATTCCTACTTTCAGGTTGGTCGGCGTCTGCCCGGTCCTTTCCTGGCCGGAACGGAAACCAAGAATGTCACCGTGGCCCCGGCAATCAGCCTGACGCGGGAAATTATGGTAGATTTAAGAGATAATCAGGTGACCGAAGAGGAGTTGCAGTTGGCGAAAGAGAGTCAGATCAACTCTTTCGTGTTTGGTTTCGAGAATACCCATTCGGTGGTCAGCCGACAAATGACCATGGCTTTTTTCGGTTACCCGAAGGATTACCTGGCTGGTTATCGTGATCGGATCGCTGCCGTCACGGCAGTCGATGTACAACGGGCGGCGCGTGAATTTATTGATATTTCCCGGCAGCAGATTGTTCTGGTCGGCAATTCGAAAGAATTCAGTGATGACCTTGGGCAGTTTGGACTGCCTGTTGTTGACGTTGATCTGGATTAACTGCCGATGTCAACCTGGATTAAATGTTGAAGTTGACCTGAATGCACTGCACCGACAGATTGTGAGGCATGCTTGAGTACACTACGCACATTCATTGATCGTAGCCGGACTTTTCTGGAGCATGACCTCTGGGAGATGGACGCTGCAGATCGGCGCTGGTGGCGG
The DNA here is from genome assembly GCA_030614505.1 of Desulfuromonadales bacterium. Taxonomy (GTDB): domain Bacteria; phylum Desulfobacterota; class Desulfuromonadia; order Desulfuromonadales; family BM103; genus M0040. The sequence goes on along the minus strand of JAUWTX010000146.1, from coordinate 2,667 downwards.
CGTTTCCTGCTCAACCAGGGGCAAATCCTGACCCTGGTCGTGCGTGGGTTTATTGCCGATGGTTGTATGTTGCGCGCCTCGGCCCTGACCTTTACCACCCTGTTGTCCCTGGTGCCGTTACTGGCTCTGGTGTTTTCGGCTCTCAAGTGGCTTGGAGTCCAGAATGAGCTGGAACCGCTGCTGCTTGAGCAGCTGGCAGTTGGTGGCAGTGCGGCGGTTACCAAGATCGTCGAATATATCAATAACACCAATGTCGCACGTCTCGGCACCTACGGATTGATCCTTCTGGTGATTACCGTATTGACTTTGCTTTCAAATATCGAAAAATCATTCAACAGAGTCTGGGGGGTCGAGGAGACCCGGCCGCTGCTACGACGTTTTACCGATTATTTCTCGGTTGTGACGATCGGCCCGATCCTCGTGGCACTGGCCATCTCCATGACCAGTACTTTGGAAAGTCAGCAGCTTGTTCAGACACTACTTGAGAAACAATACGTTGGAGAGGTATTACTGTCACTTTTTGAAGTTTTACCGTTCATGGTGATGTGGCTGGTTTTTGCCGGGCTTTACCTGTTCATGCCGAACGTCAAGGTCAGCCCACGGGCAGCTTTGATCGGTGGCGTTTTCGGTGGCACGCTCTGGCAGCTCAGCCAGTGGGGATATTTGAATTTCCAGGTTGGTGTGGCGCGTTACAACGCAATTTATGGGACCATGGCGGCCTTGCCAATCCTTATGGTCTGGATTTACCTCTCCTGGATGATTGTTCTGCTTGGTCTGGAGATGACCTATGCCACCCAGAACCTGCGTTCCATCCGTCAGGATATCCGTGGTGCGCGGGTAAATTTTGCCAGCCGCGAATTCATTGCCCTGACGGTTCTGCTTTTTATCGGCCGTCGCTTTTATCTTGGTAAGCCTGCGCTGGGGCAGGAGGAACTGGTGTCAAATCTGGATGTCCCGCCGCGTCTGCTGCACTCCATTCTGGATGAGCTGACTCGTCTTGGGTTTGTCGTGGCCACTGCGCAGAACGTTGATGATGCCGGTTACCAGCCCGCCCAGGCCCTGGAAAAGATCAGCCTTTACGATGTGATCCGTGGTCTGGCCGTGGATGGCGCAGATTACAGTCATCTGCGCAAGACCCATGAGCGCGGCGTTATAGCAGGGGTTGCTGAAGCGTTGAAAGAGGCTGAGCAGCAGGCCCTGGATGGTATGACATTGCGGGACCTGGTGTTGCAGGTTGAAAATGATGAGGCTCAGGTTGCGGAGTCAGTGGGGGCCGGAACTGTCGAATAACTCTTCAAAGTAAAGGCATGGTCTTCATAGACAGCGTAGGAATATTGAGTGATCCAATCACCCAGGGCGATGAGTTCTCCATCGCCCAGTTTTTCGTGAAAAGGTTGGTGATAGTGACCGGTAACAACGGCTTGGTGCCCGGTAGCGAGGATTGCTTCTGCGTAGGGCTTCAAAATTTTGCGGGCCGGCCAACGGCGTCGTCTCTCCTCTGAATTTTTGCGGCTTTCGTAGCTACCCCGGACAGCGATTGCCATAATCAGCTTGCTTGGCACGATGCGGAGCAAGCAACGAATCAAGCGGCTGCGCAGAAACTTACGCAGACGACGATAGCCGACATCGTCTGGGTTGGCCAGGTCGCCGTGGGCAATGAAGATTTTTTTGCCGTCAAGATCAATGCACCCGCCGTCCGGGAAAACCTTACAGTTCAGCCTTCTGGTAAAGACAGGTCCCAGGTGGAAATCGTGATTGCCCTCCACATAAACCAGCTTTGTCCCCTGCTGGTACATGTGTTCGAAGGCATCAATTAAGGGGGCGTAGTCATCGGACACGGTTTCTTTGCCGATCCAGAACTCGAAAATATCACCGAGCAGGACCAACAGGTCCGTTTTGCCGCACTGCTCCTTCAGAAAGGCCAGCAGGGTTCGGTAATTCGGGTCAGAAGGCTTGCAAAGGTGTGCGTCTGCGAGAAAGAGTGCTCTCATGGGCGTCACTATAGGTCTGGACTAGTGATATGTCAACTGCACCGAGAGCAATTAAAATATGGAAATAACAGGGAAAGAACAGATCCCGCCTATATCGCAGCGCCTTCGTCGCGGAGTAGTTGAAGGGTGGTGGACTGTTTTTAAAATGATCAAGTTTGTCCTGCCACTCTACATTATTGTCGATCTATGTAAAGCGTATGGTTTGCTCGATAGCCTGGGTACATGGTGTGCACCTTTCATGAGCTTGTTCGGTCTTCCTGGCGCGACGGCTTTTGCATTTATCGCCGCAGCCCTGGTCAATCTTTACGCGGCGATTGCGATCCTGGCGCCTCTTGATCTGACGCCGTGGCAAGTCACCCAGTGTGGCGTCATGATGGGAATTGCACACAACCTGGTTCTCGAAGGTGGTGTGCTGAGCAGTACCGGTGCCCGTGGTGGGGTGTTGACCTTCTTCCGAATCCTGCTTGCGGCGGTGGCCGGGTGGTTGATGATGGGTCTGCAGGCATTGGGGGTGGCGGGATGACGGTGTTTTTTGATGCCTGTCTCGGCGCGCTGATGCTATGTGGCAAACTGGTGATCATAGTCGTGCCGTTGGTGGCGATATTTGAAGTGCTGCGCTACGCTAAAGTGTTCAGTGCTCTCGGCTCGCGAACTGAACCGGCGATGCGTTGTCTCG
>JAUWTX010000104.1 GCA_030614505.1 Desulfuromonadales bacterium | reverse complement strand
TCACCAATCTGATTGCCATCCCCTTGATCGCCTGGGGTGCTGTTCCTGTCGGATTGGTCAGCATGGCAGTCTTACCTTTCTCTACCCAGCTTGCTGATTGGGGCCTGTTGCTCTCCGCCAAGCTTGTAATGCTTGCGATCAGCGGTGTCACCAGCATCAGCCATTGGCCTGGACTAGCAGCGATCCCACTCTACCTGACAGCTTCCAGCCTGATTCTTCTGATTGGAGCCTTATTAATATTGCTGCCTTTTGGCAAAGAAAAGCGACATTGGCTCTTCAGGCTGGTTATCCTGCTGACAGCGTCAAGTACTGCCTGGATAATGCAACCTCAGATTGCTGACTTCCAGGTCACGGCCCTGAGTGTCGGTCAGGGTGATGCTACCCTTGTTTCCCTGGCCAATGATATTCATTACCTGATCGACGGCGGTGGCCTGCCCGGATCCAGTATCGACCCGGGGGAGCAACTGATCGCACCTGCCTTAGGACGCATGGGCATTGATCGCCTGCAGGGAGTGATCCTCACACACAACCACCCTGACCACAGCTCCGGCCTGGTCTACATTCTCCGACGTTTCCCGGTTGAGTCCTTTTACCTTGCCGGAGAGGTTGCCAAACTCGCACCCGAACTGCAGGAGGTCCTGAAACAACGTGATGTAACTATGCACCATGTTGATGAAGGCTGGTCTCAGCTTCTAAGTGGTACACACCAGACATTCAGTCTCTTTGCACCATCGCAAAAGGCACAGGATATCAATGAACGCTCAATTGCCATTTTTGCCGGGCAGCAGGCAGACGGCGTCTTGCTGACCGCTGATCTCGGCAAAAGGGGCTTACAGCAATTGCGAGAAGCAGGAGTGCCCGGGCGGATATCGCTTTTAAAATTGCCACATCATGGCAGTCGTCATTCTCAACCAGAATGGTATCTCGACTGGATACAACCATCTGCAGCCTTTGTCTCATCTGGGCGGGGAAACCCTTACGGCTTCCCACATCAGAAGACTATCGAAGCATGTGCAGCACAGCAAATCCCGCTTTTCAGAACCGATCAGGATGGCATGTTGACTCTTCGCGTCGACAACGGCCTGTGGCAATTACAAACAGACGGGGTGGCAAGCTCTCAGGCAGGCAAGGCTTTATAATTGACTCATTTCAAGGAGTTTGGTAGCTTGAAGTCCTCTTAAACCAAGGGTTCAGCGATGTCAAAGCCAAAGATTCTGATTGTTGACGATGAGGTATTCTTCCGGCGTCTCTTTACCGAGATTCTCTCGGAAGGCGACCTGTACGACATTGAGAGTGTTGACTCCGGCAAACAAGCTCTTGACTACCTGGCTCGCGAGCAAGTCGATATCATCCTGACCGACATGGTCATGCCTGAGGTCTGCGGTCTGGAACTGATTCGCCGCACCCGCTCCCTCGATCCAACCCCGGATATTATTCTTGTTACCAGCAACGCTACGGTAGAAACAGCTATACAGGCTTTGAAAAGCGGAGCACGCGACTACCTGCTCAAGCCATGCAATCCTGAGCAGCTGCGCCATAACGTTAAATCCTGTCTTGAACAGCGCCGCCTGATTGCAGAGAACAGTCTACTGCAGAGCCAGATACGCCTCTATCAAAAAGGCCAGCATCTTTCCGGGCAGCTTGATGTCAACTCCCTTTTCCAGGAATCTTTGAGCACCCTGTTGAACGAACTCGGTCATGGCCGTGGTTTGGCGTTCCTGTCGAACCAGAACAGCATAAGTCATATCGAAGCAAACGGTTTTGATGATGATCAGGCCAGACAATTGGCCGAGTTGCTGGTCGACCGGACGATGAAAATGGACCAGGCTGAAATCCTGCAAATTGCTGACTGTCCGGAGATCGCCAAATTGTATGAAGATTTATCTTCTCTCTGGGTCTTTCCAATGAGCACGGACAATCAGGAGCATGGTGCCCTGGTTCTCTGCAACCCAAGCGCCTCCGAGCCCCTGGAGTCTCTCCCCCAGGAGAACCTGTCTTTTCTTGCTGAACAGGTCGCACTCGGATTCAACAATGCCTGTCAGTATCAGGGTGCCCGTGAACTGATTTACACGGATGACCTGACCGGACTCTACAACCATCGTTATCTGCACATCGCTATCGAACAGGAGATTCGCCGCTCTGAACGTTATGGCCTGGAATTCTCTCTGGCTTTCATTGACCTGGACCTCTTCAAGAGTATCAATGATGAACATGGTCATCTGGTCGGCAGCGGGGTACTTCACAAGGTCGGTGAGTTGCTTCAGGAGTGTGTACGTGACGCCGATACGCTCTTCCGATATGGCGGTGACGAATTTACCGCTCTGCTTGTGGAGACCGACACCCGTGGAGCCAAGATCGTTGCCGAACGTATCCGTGCCACCATTGAGACTTTCGACTTCTCTACCGGCCAGGGCAACACCAGCCGTCTGACGGCAACAGTAGGTCATGCCACCTATCCGATCCACGCGACAACCAAGAACGAGATGATAGATCTGGCCGACAAGGCGATGTACCTGGGCAAAAATGACCGCAACATTACCCGGAGCGCCTCGGAGATCCGCAACACATGATTTGCCGCTTACCCACGGATTCAGTTTAAAGAGAAAAACACCCTGCCCCTATTTACCGGGTTGACGGACGGCACAAGAGCGAGTAAAAAGCCCTACACACTCAAAAGAATGCAGGATATAAAATACAGGGGACAGAATGAGGGCTGGATCGACTTCCATTCTACATTCTGTCTCCTGTCTTCTGTCTTCCTAAATACAAATGGAGTCCTTCAGCAGTGAGCATTACAAGCATTAAAGGTATGAACGACCTTCTGCCTGGTGACGTAGAAACCTGGCAGTATCTTGAAGAGCAGGCTCGTCAGGTTTTCGGTGCCTTCGGTTACCGGGAAATTCGTGTTCCGGTCGTCGAAAAGACTGACCTCTTCTGCCGCTCAATCGGTGAGACTACTGATATCGTTGAAAAGGAGATGTACACATTCAGCGATAAAGGTGGTACTTCGATGACCTTGCGCCCTGAAGGAACGGCTCCCGTTATGCGAGCCTTCATCCAACATAAACTGTACGCCAAGGATCCGGTCTCAAAGCTTTATTATCTCGGCCCGATGTTTCGTCACGAACGTCCTCAAAAAGGTCGTTATCGTCAGTTTCACCAGATCGGCGCGGAAGTGGTCGGAATTGACGATCCGAAAATTGATGCCCAGGTCCTGGCTATGCTCAGTCACTACTTTGCGACGACGAAAATTCCCGATGTGGCCCTGCAGATCAACTCACTCGGGTGTCCCGAATGCCGACCAACCTATCGCGAAGCCCTGACCAAATTCCTGGAGCAACGTCTTTCCGCACTCTGTGCCGATTGCCAGCGCCGTTATACCAGCAATCCACTGCGCGTTCTGGACTGTAAGGTCCCCGGCTGTAAAGAAGCCACCATCGAAGCTCCCGCCATGCTCGACAACCTCTGCATTGGCTGCGACACGCACTTCAATCAAGTCAAGGAGCATCTTGATGAATTGTCGGTCGACTATACGGTGAACCCACGCATGGTACGGGGCCTTGATTACTATACCAGGACAACCTTTGAGATGGTCACCAGCAGTCTCGGTGCGCAGAATGCAGTCGCCGCCGGTGGTCGCTACAATGGGCTGATCAGCGATCTGGGCGGACCCGACCTCCCAGGTATCGGCTTTGCTATCGGATTGGAACGCCTGGCCCTGATGCTTGGCGAACAGAGCATCGCCCCACCGCGCCCGGAACTCTTCATCGCAACCCTGGGAGAGGCAGCAACCAAAGCGGGCTTTGCCCTGCTGACACGCTTGCAGCGCCAGGGTTTTCTTGCCGAAATGGAATACACCGGCAAGAGCCTTAAAGCCCAGTTGCGCAGGGCCGACAAATTAAAAACACGGCGGGTTCTGATTCTTGGTGAAGACGAGCTGGCACGTGGCATTGCCCAACTGCGTTACATGGATAAAAGCTTTCAGGAAGAAGTCGCCCTGGAAGGGCTGGAAACCCGCCTGATTAACGAAATTAACGGCGAGACCAATGATGCTTGACGCTCCTGATGGGCGCCGAGATAATGCTCGCTTGTCTTGTTTGTGTATTTTAACAAGTTGAACGTACAATCTACCATTTTTAAGGAGCTATCCCCTTGAGCGATATACTCGGAGACTGGAAAAGAACTCATTATTGCGGCGAGCTGCGCAAAGAACATGTTGGCCAGCAGGTCTGCCTTATGGGCTGGGTCCACCGTCGTCGTGATCATGGCGGCCTGATATTTATTGACCTGCGTGACCGTACCGGAATCGCTCAGCTTGCCCTCGACCCTGATCGCGACCCGGAATCCCACACCAAGGCTGAAGCGATTCGCAACGAGTTTGTCGTCGCTGCCATCGGCAAGGTCTCCCCACGTCCGGAAGGAACCTTCAACCCGAAAATGCCGACCGGCGAAGTTGAAATTGAGATCAGTGAACTCCGCATCCTCAATGTTGCCAAGACGCCTCCCTTCATGCTTGATGAGTTCACTGAGGTCGCCGAAAATCTGCGCCTCAAGTATCGCTATCTCGATCTGCGTCGTGAATCGATTCAGAAAAACCTGATCATGCGCCACCAGGTAGCCCAAAACGTTCGCAAATATCTGACTGAAAGTAACTTTCTGGAAATCGAAACACCGATGCTGACCAAAAGCACTCCGGAGGGCGCCCGCGACTACCTGGTCCCGAGCCGGGTCAACCTCGGCAACTTCTACGCTCTGCCACAATCACCCCAGCTCTTCAAACAGCTGCTCATGGTTTCCGGTTTCGACCGTTACTTCCAGATCGTCAGATGCTTTCGCGATGAAGACTTGCGCGCTGACCGCCAACCGGAGTTCACCCAGATCGACTGCGAGCTCTCTTTTGTTGATCGTGATGACATCATGTCTATTATGGAAGGCATGATTGCAAGCATCTTCAAATCGGCACTTGATGTCGACGTCACTCTACCGATGCCACGTATGAGCTATGACGAAGTGATGGACCGCTATGGTGTAGATAATCCCGATCTGCGCTTCGAAATGGAGTTGGTCGACATTACCGACATTGTCAAAGGCTGTGGCTTCAAGGTGTTTGCCGGTGTGGCCGACAAAGGCGGCCTGGTCAAAGCCATCAACGCCAAGGGCTGTGCAACCCTCTCCCGTAAAGAGCTGGACAATCTGACTGATTATGTTGCCATCTACGGTGCCAAAGGTTTGGCCTGGGTCAAAATCCAGGAAGACGGCAGCTGGCAATCACCAATCGCCAAGTTCTTCACCGAACAGGAGTTGGCAGACATTGGCGCGGCCCTCGGCGCTGAGCCTGGTGACCTGCTGCTCTTCGGTGCCGACACGCCATATATCACCAACGAATCTCTCGGCCGCCTGCGTGGTCATCTTGGCAACAAATTGGGCCTGGCTGATCCGAACAGTTACAAGTTTGTCTGGGTAACCGACTTCCCGCTTCTCGAGTGGGACGGCGAGGCACGCCGTCACGTAGCTGTACATCACCCCTTTACGGCCCCTCTCGATGAAGATATACCACTGCTCGATACTGACCCGGGCAAGGCGCGGGCAAAGGCCTACGACCTGGTCCTCAACGGCTCGGAAATCGGTGGAGGCAGTATTCGTATTCACGACCAGGCCATACAGAGCCGGATGTTTGAATTGCTCGGCATTGGAGAAGATGAGGCCCGTCAAAAATTCGGATTCCTGCTTGACGCCCTGGAATTCGGAGCCCCTCCTCACGGCGGCATCGCCTTCGGTCTCGACCGGGTGATGATGATTCTTACCGGTGCCAGCTCCATTCGTGACGTCATTGCTTTCCCGAAAACCCAGAAAGCAACCTGCTTGATGTCTGAAGCTCCGGGAACCGTAGATGAGAAGCAGTTGCGTGAACTAGGTATCCGCCTGGCACCACGCTCGCAGCAGCAGAAGAAGTCCTAAACCATTACTGTTGAAAAGGATTGATCCTTTATATGTTGCGCTGCGCTATTTTTCTCACAACAATTATTCTTTTGAGCTCCTGTGCCAAGCCCCCACACGAGGAGTTTAAGGCTGCCGAATATATGGTAGGCAAAGCCTACGCTATGCAGGCGTCGGAGTTTGCCCCGGCTGAGTATCAGGCAGCCCGAACCGCTCTGACTGATGCACACAGAGCTATGGGAACGGCAGATTACGGTGACGCACGTGATTCACTCGAGTTTGCCTTAACACATGCGCGTCGCGCAGTTGTGCTCTCCGGGGAATTGCAAGCTAAACGTATCAAGGATGAAGCACAACGCACTCTGGAGGAAGAACAAGCCCGCCAGGCCGCCGCTGTAAAAGCGCTGGCAGAAGAAACCGCACGTCAGGCACAAACAACCCCACCGGCCCCTAAACCAAGTTCCAAGCCGCAGCCAAAACAAAAAGTCAAGTTGGCAACCACCTACATTGTTGGTGACGGAGAAACCCTCTGGACTATCTCAGCGCAACCAAATGTCTATAATGAAGGCCTGCTGTGGCCCCTGCTTTACCAAGCCAATCGCGACCAGATCAAGGACCCTCGCCAGATTTTTCCAAAGCAAAACCTCAGTATTCGTCGAGACATGACCCAGGAAGAGATGGAAGAGGCTCGCCAGAAGGCCCGGGAATCTGATATTTTCCCCGTCTCAGAAGCAGCGTCTCCCAAACAGTAAAAAACTGTTTTTACCTACCCCTCTGCCCTGAATCAAAAACCTCCATAGCCCGCCCTGCAAGTTATCTCAAGACAGCCCTCTGACTCCCTCTCAAATCCAGATAGATACGGGCTATTTACTACACATATACGCTGATTGTTGCGCCCCTGCCAGCAATTATAAATTGGTTTTCTTTTGATTAAAACCATCCTTGGTTTTCCTCCCGGAACAGCCCGCACTTTTTCCTTGACACCCTTTAATCCGTTTGTATACTGTATACACATTTTCGCAAGGCTTCCTTGCGCTTTTTTTATCTTTACATAAGCCTCTGGCAATACTGGCATTAAAACTCTTAAGGAGAGAAAACATGGCGTCTAAGATTATCTGGTCAGAAATTGATGAAGCACCCGCATTGGCAACCTATGCATTCCTTCCAATTGTTCAGGCATTCACAAAAGGGACTGGCGTTGAAGTTGA
>JAUWTX010000254.1 GCA_030614505.1 Desulfuromonadales bacterium | reverse complement strand
TGCTGCGTGCCAGGGTCAGCTTGTCCGTAAAGGAAATCGGGCCAGCAATGCCTTCGTAGTTATCTGTCGCTTTCAAAGCTTTTTTAATGGCGTCCGCATCAAAGGATCCGGCTCTTTTGACTGCATCGGCGAGAAGCTTCATGCCGTCGTAGGAAAGCGTGGAGTAGGGCCCGGGGGCAACGTCATACTTCGCTTTGAAATCTGCGGCGAAGGTTTTTGCGGCGGGAAGATAATCGACTGTCGGGTTGGAGAAGCAATAGACGCCTTCAGCCGCACGACCGGCGATTTCGATCAGCTTGGGAGAGTTGGAGCCGTCGCCGACAGCGATTGTACCGCGGTATCCAGCTTGTCTCAGCTGTTTGATAAGAAGGGCACCTTCTGCATAATAGGCTGTCCAGAAGACTGCATCAGGCTTCTTGCTTTTAAGGGTGGTCACGAGAGAGGAAAAGTCCTGCTCACCTTTGTTAACAACTTCGTAGGCCACAACCTTGTTGCCATCGGCTTCCCACTTCTGCTGTGCAATGCTGGCGAGGTCTTCCGAGTAAGCTTCTCCCATGTGAACAATAGCGATACTTTTTATGCCAGCGGACTTAAACAGAGCAACAGCGGTATCGGCCTGTGCGTCACCGGTTGAGTTGATCATAAAACCGATGCCGGGATTTGCACCGACCAGAGCGGTCGAGTTTGAAGCTGCAATCACGATAGGAACATTGGCTTCGCCGTAAAGTTTGAGAGTCGGTAGCGTAGCGCCAGAGCAGTAACCACCAACAACGGCAACAACACCTTCAGAGATCAGTTTGCTGGCAGCAGCAACAGCCTGCTGAGGATCACATGCATCGTCACCAGTTGTAGTCACAATTTTTTTACCCAGAAGGCCGCCGGCGGCATTAATTTCATCCACGGCAAGCTTGATGGCACTTTCCATATCCTTACCGTCTGTTGCAGTTCCACCAGTTGTAGGAATCATGATCCCCACTTTAACTTCACCAGCGGCAAAACTCGAACCTGCTACCAGAACACAGGTGAGAGACAACGAAACCAGTACCAAAAAACATTTTCTTAACATGTTCATCTCCTTTTTACGTCAATAGGTTAATAATCTCACCAAACTACATGGCCAACAAAGAATAAAACATTGTTACATGGAACGGCATATTTTCAAAAATTTAAATTGGCAAACATCATTCCACGACAGGCCTTTGAACTACCCCCCTCTCGTTGCGCCTCAAAGCTCACAACAATCAAGCGACAGCGCCAGATTAACCAGCATCGCAGAGAGAAAGCAAGAGAGGTGCCAAACAGCGTTACAATCAGGCTTAAAGCTCCATCAAAAAGACCGTGTAAAAGCAGAAAAGATCATAATTACATCCAACATTTCAAGCACTTACATACACCTTCCAATCAACAACAAACGTAATGTGAGGTGAATCACAAAACAACAGAACAACAACTAAACAGGACGAACAATCAACCCTGAACCAATAACTTACCTGCCTCTATGCAAAAACGCATAAACTATTTGTACGCCCTCATTGCAACGAATCATGTCAAATTGTAACGCTTCAGTTTCCTTGCTACCGTCGATTGATTCACTCCTAAGGCCTCAGCGATACTCGTCTGGCTGCGATACCGATATTGTGCCCGACTCAACAGATTACGTTCTACCGTCTCGATGGCCTGTTGCAAAGAAATCGTATCTGGCCAATCGAGATCTTCCGACAGACCGACCTTTGTTGAGCCGACAACTTGCGAGGGGAGATCGGAGACGTCGATCACCTCGGTCTCCGACATGACAACCAGTCGCTCGCTGATATTCATCAGTTCACGGACATTCCCTGGGTAAGAATAGCCGGCCAGATCATCAAGTGCAGCGCGTGTCAAACGTTTCTGCGTATTATTGATGGTTGAGAAGTGATCGATATAGTGTCTTATCAACGGAACAAGGCAATCCTTGCGTTCACGCACGGCAGGGACATGAATTGGAATAACATTCAACCGATAGTAGAGGTCGAGTCGGAAGGTACCATTCTCAACCATCTCTTCCAGGTCACGATGGGTGGCAGCTAACACACGCACGTCAAGCTTTCTCTGTTCCGTGCCTCCGAGACGCGTTATTCGGCCATCTTCAAGAAAACGCAGCAATTTAACTTGCGCAGACAAGGGCAGTTCCGCAATCTCATCAAGGAAAATAATACCTTCGTTGGCCAATTCAAACTGTCCCGGCTTACCACCTGGACTGGCACCGGTGAAGGCACCCTTCTCGTAACCAAACAGCTCAGCTTCAACCAGCGATTCAGGAATCGCACCACAATTGATTGTAATCAACGGCCGATCCGCCCGACGGGAATTGTGATGAATTATGTCGGCGAATACACCTTTGCCAACTCCCGACTCACCTAAAATCAGGACTGACGAATCAGCCGTGGCCACTTTCATTGCCTGCCGCAGTGACTTGATCATATTCGGACTGCGGGCAATGATTTTCCTGCTCTCAAGTTCAGCCTGCTGCATTTCCAGCATCTGATGGCGAAACTGGTCCTTGATCGCCTCCTGATTTTCCAGCTCGCGCTGCAGCCTGTCAATCTCAGAGATATCCCGCTCACTGACCACAACCCGGATGAGGTCACCATTCTGATCGAAAACCGGTGTGGCGACAGAAATCAATTTGCCACCGTCCGGAAGGCTTTGCAGCAAACTGACACTCTTCTTCTGAATACTCGCTTCCAAGGCTGCGGAGCGATCGATAAAGCCTTCAGCAATCAGATCTCGCATGTTTTTCCCAACCATCTCGGAATCAGGACGCTTATGTATCCGTTCGGACGCAGGGTTAACCCTGATAACCTTGGCATCGGCGTCACAGACAAAAAGACCGTCAGAAGAAGAATCAATAATTGCATGTAGTTCAAGGGTCAGCGCCTCGAAATCAAGCATTCGCCGATCCGCTTCAGGCGGAGACGGAGCTGGCGGCAGCAAGCAGAGAGTCAGGTTCTGGCCTTCAGCAGACTTGACCGTACTCAGCAGGGCCAGGTAAGGCGCTCCAGTGCCACGAGTAATGGTTACAGATGGTGTCGGTGACGCACTACGGCCAAAGTTACCGACCGCTTCCGCCAGCTTGGGCAGAGGCTTCGATAACATGATTCCCACACTGGCGTTTAACTGGTTTTCGGCGGCAGGATTAGTAAAAACGATGAGACCCTGTGTGTCACAGGCAAGCAAGGGCACGGATAGTGCTTTCAGGAAATTGGGGGCGAGAGATTGTAATTCATCAACCAGATTCGGTTCTGACATCTTCATCTCCTGGCAGCCAGTTTATTGATAGACCGACAGGCTGCTAAATAAGGACTGTTTATCTTATGCGTTCACGCATAAAATATGCAATAAGGAATTACAAGAGCCTGCTGGATGACGCGCACAAAAAAAGGGCCGGTCAATCGACCGGCCCTTGCTATTAGTTAGTTCCTGCCTGGAAACAGGCAATTTATTTTTTCTCTTTGCCAAGCTCCCGGGATCGCGCTGTTGCAGCACCGACGGCTTCCATCATCATAGCGCGCAACCCTCGCTCTTCTAAAACGCGGATGGCGCTGATGGTCGTCCCGGCTGGACTGCACACCTTCTCTCGCAACAATGCGGGATGCTCGCCAGTCTCTTTGACCAGATGCGCCGCACCAGCCACCGTCTGCA
>JAUWTX010000133.1 GCA_030614505.1 Desulfuromonadales bacterium | reverse complement strand
GGCCACCGCCCTGGCTTCTGGATAAGCGATTCCATCCTGATGGCGGGCACCCGTCAGGAGCGCCAGACTCTCCGGCCCGGCCAGGTCGCGCCAATCGGCAAGCGCCTCATCAAAGCTGCTCATCACCCGCAGACAGTTCAGCGCCTGGCAGCGGTCCGGGTTATAGCTGGCACCGGCTCCCTTTTGCCAATGCTCAACAATGCGAGACACGAGAGTTTGCTGTTCAGCAGCTGGAGTCACCAGATAATAACGCGAGAGATTATAGGTTGTCGACAGACGGGACAGATCATGGATGTCAAGATTGGTAACGGCGGAGGTAACCACATCACCTCTCCGGTCAAGAACAGGATGATGAATAAGTGCGATAGCCATCGGTTTAAATATCACTGATTTTGATCCCCTGATGCGGGGTTCTTCAGTGCAATACGAAGTTCTTCAAGGTAGTGGCGATCCTCTTTGGTTAGTGGGGCCGTCTCCAGAAGTTCCGGGCGTCGTGCCAGAGTACGCCGTAATTGCTCGTGCCGTCGCCAGGTAGCGATCGCCTGATGATTACCCGAGGCAAGCACCCCTGGAACACGCATGCCGTTGAATTCAGCCGGGCGGGTGTATTGCGGGTATTCAAGCAGACCATCGCTGAAGCTATCGCTCAGGGCGCTGCCGGCTGAACCAAGTACACCCGTCACCAGCCGTGCCGTGGCATCGAGGATAGTCGCAGCGGCCAGTTCGCCGCCGGTCAGAACAAAATCTCCCAGAGAAATCTCCTCGTCTACCAGAGACCTGATCCGTTCGTCATAACCTTCATAACGGCCGCAGACAAAAATCAGTCCGGATTCGCGACTTAAACGCTCGGCATCGGCCTGCTGAAAGGTTTTCCCTTGAGGTGACATGAGCAAGATACGCGATTTCGGCTTGTTCTCTTTGAGCTCGACCAGAGCCCGGGCAACAGGATCGACCTTCATGACCATACCGCCACCGCCACCGTAGGGGGTGTCGTCAGTCACCTGGTGTTTGCCTTCCGCCCAGTCACGCAGATTGTGCAGGTTGACGGTAATCAGGCCTTTGTCGATGGCCCTGCCAAGGATACTCGCCGTTAACGGGCCTTCGAGCATAGCGGGAAAAAGAGTCAGGATATCGAATTGCATAGGAATATTTAACGTGCGTTCTCCGCCTCAGGGATCAACCCTTCCGGCAGATTAACGTGCAGTTGACTTTTGTCTCGATCAACCTGCACCAGAAATGGCTCAATTGCAGGAATCAGGACTTCACCAGCGAGCCCGTCTACCTCAAGGATATCATGGGCCGAGGTGGCAAACATACCAACAACTCGGCCGATGACACCCTGCTGTTGATCGATTACTTCCAGACCCTCCAGATCAGACCAGTAGTACTGTTCATCATCCAGTTCCGGCAAATCCGCCTTGGCCATCCAGACAGAAGAACCAACCAGCGGTTCAACAGCGGACAGGTTCTCTAACCCCGAGAGCCGCAACAGGACATTCTGTTTGTGTTGAGAAGAGCGGACAGCCTCATGCTGGACCAGGAGGCCCTTGCTGTCTATCAGATAGACCTTGCGGGCACCCGGCAAAGCCAGATCCCCGGTCGGCAACGGGCGGATCTTAAGATCTCCGCGGAGACCGTGAATGCCGATTACGACACCTACTTCCAGCAGGTCATCCAGCTTGACCTCCAGCAGATCATTCGGTTTGACATCCATCATTCAAGATGTCCCTTCAGATGGCTAAGCAAAAATTTCGTCCGACAAGGCGTAGTGGTTTTTCAGGGGTGAAGACATACGCAGAGGGTGTCAAGGTCCTGAAAAAACACTGCAACGCAGTAGGGCGGACTTTTTGCAACGCCATCATCATTCGAGGATCTGCAGCACAGCACGCTTGTTCTCGCGGGTTGCTTTGGCATTTAAAAGAGTTCGCATAGCCTTGGCCGTACGTCCCTGTTTGCCAATAATGCGCCCCATATCCTCCTGAGCCGCAGCCAGCTTGACGAGAATCGTCCCGTCAGCGTCCTCATCTTCACTGATGGTGATCGCGTCCGGGTTGTCCACCAGAGCTTTGGCGATGAATTCGATGAGCTCTTTCATGGCGTCCATCCTTTGCGGGCAGGGTTCACCTGCCACGGGCGCCGCAAAAGCTCAGGGTCTTAAGCCTGCTTGAACTTGGCCCAGATCCCCTGCTTGCGCAGCAGTTGACGAACTGTATCGGTCGGCTGAGCACCTTTGTTCAGCCACTCGAGGGTCCGATCTTCAAGGACATTGAACATTGGGGGATCCTGCCTAGGATCATACTGCCCCAGTTTTTCAAGAAAGCGACCGTCACGGGGAAACCGCTCGTCCGCTACAACAACTTGATAAAAAGCTTTTTTCTTGGCGCCACCGCGGGCCAATCTGATTTTCACTGCCATCGCCTTCTTTCCTCCTGAGCTTGTGACTCTTTGAATAGAGTGGTTTATCTTTATTTATTTATCATGCAACCCGGCACCGGGTCAGGGTAAAGTTACATTTGAGAGACCATCCGGAGTTACATGGGAAGGCCACCACGGCCCATCAAGCCCTGCAATCCTTTGGGGCCCATCTTTTGCACTTTTTTCATCATTTTCTGGGCCTCAACGAATCGTTTGAGCAGTTGGTTGACATCCTGCACCCGGGTGCCGCTACCGTTCGCAATGCGTAAACGCCGTGAGCCATTGATAATCTTGTGATTCTGCCGTTCGTTACGCGTCATCGAGTTGATGATCGCTTCGACCTTTTTTAGCTCGTCGTCAGGAAGCTGTGCCCCCTTCATCTGTTTGAGGGCCTTGCCTGCCCCCGGAATCATCGCAAGCATCGATTCCATCGAGCCCATTTTCTTGATCGACTGGAGCTGCTCCTTGAATGTATCGAGAGTAAAACCCTCTTCGCGGAGGCGCTTCTCCATACTGGCGGCATCGTCCTGACCAATGGCCGATTCGGCTTTCTCTATCAGGGAGAGCACATCTCCCATACCGAGAATCCGCTGGGCCATCCGCTCAGGATGGAAAGTCTCCAGGGCATCCAGCTTTTCGCCCATACCGACCAACTTGATCGGTTTGCCGGTGACGGCCCGGATCGACAGTGCGGCACCGCCGCGAGCATCACCGTCCAGCTTGGTCAGTATAACGCCGGTCAGGCCAAGACGCTCATTGAAAGAGCTGGCCACATTGACCGCATCCTGACCAGTCATGGCATCCGCTACCAGCAGGATTTCACGCGGTTCCACTTGGAAGCAGATCCGCTCCAGCTCCTGCATCAGAGTGTCATCGACATGCAAACGACCGGCAGTATCAAGTATCAGTGTATCGTAACCTTGGCGGTCGGCAAATTCATGAGCCTGACGACAAATCTCTACCGGGTCCTGATCCGCGTTACTGTCGAAAACCGGAACATCGATCTGGCGACCGAGAGTTTTCAGCTGTTCGATCGCGGCCGGACGATAAACATCAGCCGGAACCAGCAGAGGATTGCGCTTTTCGCGACGCAACTTGAGCGCCAGTTTACCACAGGTCGTGGTTTTACCAGCCCCTTGCAAACCACAAAGCAGGATCGGCACCGGCGGCCGGGCCGCCAGATCAAGCTGGTTGTCCTCGGCACCACCCATCAGTAGACCGAGTTCATCACGAACGATCTGGATCACCTGATGTCCCGGGGTCAAACTCTTCAGAACATCATGACCAATGGCGCGTTCACGCACCGCAGCGACGAAATCCTTGACGACCTTGAAGTTGACATCCGCTTCCAGCAGAGCCAGACGGACTTCCCGCAAAGCCAGTTGGATATTCTCTTCCGTCAGGCGGCCACGACCGCGCAACTGCTTAAAAACAGCGTCAAATTTCTCTGTCAGGGTATCAAACATACAGTTGTCAGTTTATCGCTGGAATCCTTGCCGAGGCAAAAGAAGCACTTTAGTGAACCCTCGCAGACTTTGTCAAGGGAAATCAGGGGTTATCAGGATCAGGTCACGCCTGTTTTGAGTCCGACAGACCGCTAGAGAGCAACCTCCAGATAACCACCATCACTGCGTTGAAACATTTCTGCCGGAGGCAGGTCTGCAGAGGCAAGAATCCTCAGAAGGTTCTCTTTGGTTTCGGGAGAGAATCGCAGAGCGAGACCACAGTCCGAAGTCAACTGTCGGGGCACCGGAATCAGCAAAAAATCCACCTCGGCCTGCTTGAGAATCTTCTCAGCCTTAAGAACTCGGTGAATTGAATGAAATATGGCGACGAAATCGTTCTCTTTAACCATCGAAACTTCCTGTACGCTACTTCAGGGGTAAAGCTTCAAAAGGCGGGCATCATGCCACGTTTAAAACATCATAGCAAGACTCACTCTGCAAAAACAACCGCCCCACCCGCACTAAAAAAGAAAGGCCACCCGGTGCCGGATGGCCTTTCCTGAATTATTCGCAACATCACAAAATTTAGAAGTGATGAACAAAGCGCATATTGTAGCGCTCGCCTTCCGGGCGACTCTCTGCATCTGTTTCAAAATAAGCATTCACAAACAGGTGAGTATCCTGGGAAAAGTGCCAGACCAACCCGGGACCGATGGCAAAAACCTTTTCTTCCAGAGTTTTGTCCTTCTGGCCATCCACCTTGGTGTCGCTGATCTGGTCGAACCAGTAACCGTTGATGCCAAGTCGCAATTGCTTCGGCAGAACCTCATAAGCCGCGGAAAAGTTGGCATGTACTGCATCTCCAGGCTCAAGGTCAACTTCGACAGGCATCAACCCTCCAAACGAAAAGTCGTCATTCTTGTCATTCCAGAGATAGTGCAAACGCCACGAAACGGTTGCCTTGGGGCCGAGAAAGACAGTTGCCGCCCAGTAAGGATTGAAAGAGAAGTGGTTGCTGCCCGGATTGAGCAACTTGTCACTATCATACTTACCAGTCGGAAAAATGGTCTGCAACTCGATGCGATTGACCATCAACGGGCCGTTGGCCCCCATAATCGGATCCCATTGGATGTAAGGACCAACCAGAAGGTCGCCAAGACCGGTGCCATTATCTTCAAAGCCAGCGAGGTTATCCCCCATGTCAAGGCCGACAACCGGCAACATGACGTTAAGGCCCCACTTGCCGCCGAAGAATATCTCCTGGTCCGACTGGTAGATCAACTGGTTCATCAGAACCCATACGTCTACATCTACATCAAGCCCCTTGGAGCCCTTTTCATCATTGATCTGATCTGCCGTGTAATACTGCAGGTATTCAGACAGGTAAAGACCAGGGCCCGCCGGAGGTGCTCCATCGAGGAAGCTGGTAAAGCCGAGGTTCACATTCGGCTGACCCAGAGCAAAAACAGATCCTGCAGACAGCAGTACAAACACGACCATCGCACTCAAAACAAAACGCAAACTTCTCATCATCCAACCTCCCTGGGTTTATGTGCAAACAACCATTCATTAATAATGTGACAGATACCGGCAAGAATCACTATTACCGGGCTTCTTGTCAAGCATCTGTATAATTTTAATGCGCCTCACGCCAGTTATACCCGCTGTCGATATCAACCAGAAGAGGCACTGAAATATCAACGGCCCCCTCCATCTCCTCCCTGACCAGAGCTATCACCTTCTCAAGTTCCGCAAGCGGAACGTCAAAGACCAGTTCATCGTGGACCTGCAGCAACATACGAGTCTGCAAGCCTTCGCCTGCAAGCCGACGAGCAACATGCACCATGGCAACTTTGATGATATCGGCAGCCGAGCCCTGCACCGGGTAGTTGATAGCGTTACGCTCGGCATAACCTCGCACTGCTCCGTTCTTGCTGTTGATCTCGGGAATCGCGCATCGTCGACCAAGCAAGGTTGTGACGTATAACTTTTCGCGTGCCTCGGCAATACAGGCGTCCATAAAGGTACGGATACCGGGATAACGCTCAAAGTAGGTATCGATAAACGTCTGGGCTTCGCGGCGGCTGATACCAAGTTGCTTGGCCAGACCGAAAGCGCTCATGCCGTAAATCACTCCGAAGTTAATCGCCTTGGCCTGGCGGCGTTGCTCGTCGGTGACCATTTCCGGGAAAAGGCCGAGCACTTCGCTGGCGGTACGGCGATGGATATCCTCGCCGCGGGCAAAGGCGTCCTTGAGAGCCGGTTCATCGGCCATGTGGGCGAGGACGCGCAATTCAACCTGGGAGTAGTCTGCCGAGAGCATCAAACAGCCATCGGAAGGGATAAATCCTTCACGGATTCGCCGACCTTCCTCGGTGCG
>JAUWTX010000095.1 GCA_030614505.1 Desulfuromonadales bacterium | reverse complement strand
TTGATACGCCAGGAGCTTTTCCGGGAATTGGTGCTGAGGAGCGCGGTCAGGCAGAAGCGATTGCTCGCAACTTGCGTGAGATGGCGGCTCTGACTGTACCGATCATCGTTACGGTGACCGGCGAGGGCGGCTCCGGCGGCGCTCTGGCGATTGCTGTTGGTAACAAGGTGCAGATGATGCAGTACTCCGTTTATGCGGTCATTTCGCCAGAAGGCTGTGCCGCAATTCTCTGGAGCGACGGCACGCGTGGACCGGAAGCGGCTGAAGCCCTCAAATTGACTTCTATGGATGTCGATGCACTCGGCACAATTCTTGACGATGTTGTTCCTGAGCCGGTTGGCGGTGCACACAATGATCATGTTGCTGCAGCCGCAACAGTAAAGGAATATCTTAAAAAACATCTGGCCGAACTGCAGCAACTTACCCCTGATGAATTGGTTGAGCAGCGTTACCAGAAATTCAGGGCGATGTCTGTCATTGAAGAATAATTCAGTTTGTCCAGACAGTAAGAGAGAAACCTGCGGGGGCGGAACTTCTATTCTGCCCCTTTGTTTTTGACAATACCAAGCAGAACGCTGATACCTGAGAATTGATCCTGTTGACTTAGTACCTCGCTTCCTTTATCAATGCCCACATGATGAATTATATCCAAAAAGGGTGTCTGTTTATATCGGTCCTGCTGCTGTCTGCCTGCGGTGAGCCAGCCTATCATGTCCGGGTCCTGGAAACGCCTTCCCAGCCAGATATAAGACCGACCCAGAAAGCCTACGAGGTTAATGGCGAGCGCTATCAACCGATACCTTCTGCGGAAGGTTATACTGAGAAGGGCGTTGCCAGTTGGTACGGTAAGAAATTCCACGGTCGCAAAACCAGCAATGGCGAGACCTACGACATGTATGCCATGACGGCAGCTCATAAAACTCTTCCAATGAACGTCTACCTTAAGGTCACCAATCTCGATAATGGTCGTTCTACGGTGGTACGGGTCAACGATCGAGGGCCATTCGTCAGGAGTCGGATCATTGACCTCTCTTATTCGGCAGCCAAGGAGTTAGGCGTGGTTGGTCCGGGAACGGCGCCGGTACGTATTGAAGCTCTCGGCTATCGTGATGATACGCAGTTCGGAGCGACACAACGCTACAAACAACTGGCCAGTTATGATGTCGGACCGTTTATGGTGCAGGTCGGGGCTTTCACGGTTAAAGCGAACGCCTATCGTTTGGCAGAAAAACTTAAAGGTCAGTATGGCAGCTCAGCTGTGGTCGAAGGCTGGGTGAATGGCCAGCAATTCTACCGGGTCCGTGTTGGCCTTTATGGTTCGATGGCGTTGGCCGCTAATGCCCTGCTGCAGATTGAAACCCATGGGTATCCGAGCAGTTTCATTGTTGCCCGGTAATTTCAGTGGAAGGGGATTGGCTGACAGTGTACTGTCCGTGATTTTACGATAGAGTTCTATGAGCTGCAAAGTTTAAAGCCTTTTTTACCTCTGAGGGGGGGGCTTGATGCACAATTTAACGGAACAAAGAATAAAATATATTCTCTCTTCTTCCCCGGCAATTATCTATACGTGCAGGGCAGACAGGGCTTTCGGTGCAACCTTTGTAAGCGAAAATATTACCTCCCGCTTTGGCTATTCCATTCAAGAATGTCTCGATAACCCTGATTTCTGGTGGGAAAATGTCCATCCTGATGATCGCGAGCGAATCCTCGAGTCACAACACTATGACATCCTTGTTACAGAAGGGCATTATGTCCATGAGTACCGTTTTCGAAAAAAAGATGGCAACTACATATGGGTTCATGATGAATTGCGCTTTATACGCGACCCCGAAGGCAACCCCGTCGAAATAGTCGGTTCCTGGCTGGACATCACCGAGCGTAAGGAAACGGAAGCCACACTCCAGAAAAGCGAAGCACTGTTTCGTGCTTTTTTTCAAACAAACCCTATTCCAACTGTCATCTCCTCACTGTCAGGAATGATTCACATGGTCAACCCTGCTTTTACTAAAGGCCCTGGTTTTACTCCCGAAGAAGTTATCGGCCGTACTGCGCAGGAGCTTGGTTTCTGGCGTAACCCGGCAGACCGTGATCGCATGGTTGCTGCCATCAAGGAAGGCGGCTTTATAGATAACCTGGAGAGTACTTTCTACGGTAAGGGTAATAAGCCGATGACCTGTCTCATATCCAGTCGCACCGTTGAGTTCGAAGGTGAAGTGAGGATACTGAGCGTTGTTCACGATATCACTGAACAGAAAAAGGCCGAAGAAGCACTGCGGAAGCTTGACCAGGCCAAGAGCGACTTTATCTCGACCGCTGCTCATGAACTCCGTACTCCGCTTATTGCTATTATCGGTTATTGCGAACTACTCGAAAATGATGCTAATCACAGTCTGAACGATGAGCAGAGGGGGACTTATCTCTCCATCGTCCAAAGTAATGCCGAAGTTCTTAACCGCTTGGTTGATGACCTGCTTGATATTGGTCGTATTCAAATAGGCAGACCTCTTGGTATCGTTAAAAAAAGTACCGAACTATCTGTAATTATAGAAAGAGCAGTGCAGTCATTAAGGGTGAAAAGCCAGCGACACAACATCATCGTCGCCCATTACAAGGCATTGCCGGAAACCATATGGCTTGATAGTAACCGCATCTCTCAAGTCTTGAACAATCTCATCAGTAACGCGATAAAGTACTCCCCCAAAGGGGGAACAATCAAAGTTCAAACCATAACTGACGAAGATACGGTTACAGTTTCGATCATAGATCAAGGCGTGGGGATGACACCCCAACAGGTTGAGCATATCTTTGACAGATTCTATCGTGGAGAGGATGTGAGCCCTGTAGCTAGCGGCCTGGGGCTGGGGATGAGTATCGTCAAGCAGATTATTGTCGATCATGGCGGAGAAATTTCTGTTTCCAGCCATCCGGGTGCAGGTTCGACAGTCACTTTCACCTTGCCGATCAAACAATGATGGCGTCGCAAAAAGTCCGCCTTACTGTGTTGCAGCATTTTTAAGAATCTCGATATGCTATTTGAATGTCTTCACTCCTGAAAAATCTCTACGCTTTGTAAATCGAAATTTTTGCTTAGCCATCTCATGATTCTACACTTCTTATCTTACGTATTAACTTGACTTAACTGTTTGGCTGTTGTACCGTCACGAATCAAAAGTATGACACTCTGTTAGGCCCCCTCCAATGAGGGCCGCAGAGATTTAGCCCCGGCCTTCCCCTCCAGGAACCGGGGCATTTTTTATCATTTAACTTGCCCCACGCTTTTTAAGCTCGCCCTGGACGAGCTTTTTTTGTGCCGGGTTGAGTCGTCTGGAGACAAGCAGGTTACGTACATCAGGTGTGCGCAACGGGGGCAGGAAGAGGGTGAACCAGACCGCTGGAGTCCTCCGGTTTTTGAGGATGGCGAGTCTTAAATTTGGTCGTAATTTCCACTTGGGATGCCTTGCGATTACGGAAATGGTTTCAGCGGAAGAGCTGGCACCGTTGATGAACTGCAGAATAGATACTTCGCGAAGCCGCGGACTGTTAAGGCAGATTTCTACCAGTCTAATTTCACCATCCTTGAGAATTTCACCAACGACCGTGGCTGTTGTCCGTCGGGCCAGAGTCATTTTATTGCCCAGTTCTGTGGTCGGCAGACGTTGCAGAATGGCACGTTCAGCGGCAAATTTTTGATCTGGTGTCACACCTGGGATCAAACAGAGATCAACCAGTTCGAACAGGTGAAGATGTGGAAGCAGGGCGAGTACGACCGGGCCGGGCGTGCCGGGGTTTTTTACCAGGGCAACCTGCAGTCGATGACTGTTTTTGGATGTTTCAAGTTGGTATATGGCCTTGAGAAGATCTTCGCTGAGATCGCGGCGTTTGAGCAGGGCCAGGAGATGGTCCTCGTTAAGGCTGGGATTCTTTAAGCTTGAACGCAGAATCTGCATCTCAGGTGTCATGAGAACCTGGAAGAGTTCGTCACCTGTTGCAGTCAGGGCTTTGTAGAGTCGTTTGCCCTGATCGGTATCAATTATGGGAGAATGGGGTTCGTCAGCCATATTTCAATTATGCGGGCTGAAGAGGATCTCGTCAATGCCCTGGAGTACCATCGTTGCGCAGGTACTCACCGAGGAAGTCTGTCTTGAAGCCGCTGTAGTTATTGGCTTCGATGGCAGCACGTGCACCGGCGACCATGTCGAGGTAAAAACGCACATTATGGATTGCTGCCAAGGTTGCGGAGAGAACCTCGTTGGCATTGAAAAGGTGATGCAGATAGGCCCTGGTGAAGTTACTGCAGCAGTAGCAGTTGCATGAGGCGTCAACAGGATAGAAGTCACGACGGTAGCGCCTGTTGGTGAGACGTATCTTGCCCCGCCTGGTAAAAAGGGTGGCACTGCGGGCGTAACGGGTCGGGATGACGCAGTCGAACATATCCATACCGCGTTCAATACTTTCCAGGATGTCTTCAGGCAGGCCGACTCCCATCAGGTATCTGGGTTTATCCTCGGGCAGGAAGGGCTCGGTGTAGTCGACCACTTTTTTGAGCAAGTCAAGACCCTCGCCAACACTGACACCGCCGACGGCGTACCCAGGAAAGTCCATTGCTGTGAGGGACTGAGCACAATCGCGGCGCAGATCATCATAAACACTGCCCTGAACGATACCGAAAAGAGCCTGATCCTCGCGGTTATGTACTTTGAGGCACTCCTCTGCCCAGCGCAGGGTCTTGCCAATCGATTTACGGGCATAATCGTGGGTAGCCGGGTAGGGGATGCATTCATCGAAAGCCATGATAATATCGGCACCCAGACGGTTCTGAATGCCAGTCGCCTCACGTGGGCCGAGAAAGATACGATCACCGTTGATCTCATGCTTGAAAAAGACTCCGGTTTCGGTAATCTCCTTTTTGGGAAGAGAAAAAACCTGGAAGCCACCGCTATCGGTCAGAATCGGCTTGGGCCAATGCATGAATTGGTGTAAGCCACCGGCTTTCTCCACCAGACCTTCGCCAGGCTTGAGGTGCAGGTGGTAGGTGTTGGAGAGAATAATCTGGGCACCGGCATCGTCGACTTGTGCAGGAGTCATTGCCTTAAGGGCACCATGAGTGCCTACCGGCATGAAAATCGGGGTTTCAATCGTACCGTGTGGAGTGGTTACCCGTCCACGGCGGGCGCGAGTATCTTGATCTTTGGCAATTAATTCAAATTTCAGCATGGTATGTTAAACTTTTCTGGCGCAGACGTTGCACCCTCGTTTAAAGTTGTACTTGTCTAAAGTTGCAACTGGTTTAAATCAGTATATGTAATTAACTTGCCAGCGGACTCTAACAGAATTGTACAAGGACTACAATAACCTGCAATGGTTGCTGAGAACGATTTCCTGATACCGGATTGGCCGGACGCGCTAAGGCATATTGATGTTGTCAAGGCACGTTTTGTCTTAGACTTTACCTCTCCATGTCAGTTGCAACCTGCAGATTTCTTAGGGCTTGGGCGTGTCCTGCGCCTTGCTGGCAGGCAATTGCTTGATTTGCAAGATGCTGTTGCAACCCGGCAATGGGAGGCTTTTTTCCAACCGACTGTGAGTGATGACCCGGTTGCCCGGCGTAAATTCCAGAAGCCGGCCCCAGCTTTCGTTATCACCATACCGGTTATGCGAGAAAAGTTGTTTGATGCCGGGGATCATCTTGAACTTGAGGTGCTCTTTATCGGCACCGGTATACCGTTAATACACGACTACCTGCGTAGTCTTATTCATCTTGGTCGACTTGGACTGGTTGCTGGCGAAGGGCTTTTTGAAGTGACTGAAGTGTACAGCAAGGAGTCTGATCACTCGGAGGGTCTTGCTTGGCGGCAGAAAGAACCCCTCGAGTCATTAACCTGTACTGTACTGTCATTGGACTGGCTGCTTCGAAAAGAGTGTATTACGAAGACTCTGACGGTAAACTACCTTACCCCGACTCGCCTTATGGTCGATGGCAAGCCGCTCAGGAAACCACGCTTTTTGCAAGTTTTCCCGTTTATGCTGCGGCGGGTTACGTCTATGCTATATGCTCATAGCGGTGTCGAAGTGCTTGATGACCCAGCGAACCTGCTTGAGCTGGTTCGTGATCTGGAAGAAGTTGAATGTAAACTTTACTGGCATGACTGGCGTTCCTTGAGAGGACGACATGGGTTGACCATCGGTGGATTTACAGGGGAAACGAAACTAATGGGAAAAGCTCTTGAAGAGGTTTATTGGGTTTTTGCAGTAGCTTCGCTACTTGGTATCGGCAAAGGAGCCACTTATGGTGCCGGACGATTTGTCCTTAGTTGCTGATAACTGTTGCCGGTCTTCAAATGACTGTTATAATTAGAAAAACCTGTGATATCCAGGAGGTGCTACCATGACAGATGCATGGGAAGAGCGAAAAAAGGCTTTGGAGAACAAATATTTTCATGATCTGGAAAAAGTACTGATTGAGAAAATCAAGACGGAGACCCGTGAAAAACTGATTCGCAAGTATTGCGGTAATCGTTGCCCGAAATGCGGTGATCCAATTGAGCCGATTGATTTCAGAGGGGTTCCTATGGATAAATGTCACGGTTGCGGGGGCGTCTGGCTGGGGCCAAATGATCTTAGAATTCTCTCGGAGAAAGACCACCGGACATGGTTCGATCGCTGGTTTAAGGAAGAAGCAATTGAAGAAAAAACTTTTTGAAGATTTTGAGATGACCAACGTGTCCTGATATGCATTTTACCCTTATTCGTTACATCCTGGTCAGTTTTCTTGTTGCGGCTGCCGGCCTTATGTTGGCGTGCCTGGTCGCCCTGTCATCTCTTGAACAGGTCGCTACACAACTGGGTACATCTGACGTTGTTGCTACACTGGACCTGATTCGCAGCAGCCAGTTTGTTGTGTTGACTTTCGGCCTGGTTGGCTTGTTGGGTGGCTTGATCGGCATGGCATTTGCCGCGCATCAGGCGGCTAGAATTGTGGAGCGTTTACGTCAAGCAACCATATATCTGGGAGATGTGGTTCTTGACGAGATGTCACCGAGTGAATTTCTGACGGCCAGTGACGGCCTTGATCGAGAGATCCAGGAGATGATGCTGAAGATTAAGGATAGTCAGCAGCGTTATCTGGATGCCAGCCCGTTGACCCGTCTTCCGGGCAATATGGCTATCGAGCAAGTCCTCAAGGGCAAGATGGATAAAGGCGAAAAATTTGCTCTCTGTTATATCGACCTGGACGATTTTAAGGCGTTTAATGACAAGTATGGCTACGCCAAGGGCAGTGATTTGATCAAAATGACC
>JAUWTX010000205.1 GCA_030614505.1 Desulfuromonadales bacterium | reverse complement strand
ACAATCAACCAGAGCGCTGACACAACCCTTATCCAGCTTATCGATAGACAACAGCTGCAACATCGCAAAAGCGTGCTCATTGGACCAGGGGCTCTTGTATGGCCGCTGGGTCGTCAAAGCATCGAAGACATCACTGACAGCGACAATGCGTGCTTCCAGTGAGATCTCCCGGCCACACAGACCGTGGGGATAACCACTGCCATCCATTGCTTCATGATGCGATTCAGCAATATGTCTCAGGTAATCGATATATGGAATTTGTTCAAAACCGAAGTTACTGATCATCTCATCGACAATCTGGCGCCCCAGAACAGTATGGGTATTCATGACCTTGCGTTCTGCCCCATCAAGTTGTGTCAGTTTCTGCAGAATCCGGTCCGGGATACCGATTTTACCGACATCATGCAGAGGTGAAAAAAGAGCTATCTGTTCGATTTGTTCATCGTCAAGCTGTTCCCGTTCCATTTTAACCAGAGAGCGGGCGATCAGACGAGCATAACGGGACATACGCTCCAGATGAGCCCCGGTTTCCAGATCATGAGTTTGTACCATGCTGATTGACGTCCGCATAGCAGCCACCAGAGCATGCGTAGAGTTCAGGTCCCGCATGATCATCTCGGTAAGCAGATGCACAAAGATTTCAACCTGCTCCAGAACGCGATCGCGAAAGTACCGATTGTGAAACGAATTTAAAAAGACAAAACCGGCAAGCTCCTTATTGCGGTACATTGGATGGGTATAACTGGAGGCAAAGCCATGTCCGACAATCGCATGCGAATGGATTGAATCATGATCCTCGTAAATTCTCAGATCATTAACGATTCGCGGGCTGGAATCACTGGCGATTTGGCAAAGCACGGATTCTGCGTCCAAGCCAATTTCGTAATTTTTCAGAGGACTTTCGGTGGCAGGAGAAGCAATGAAGGTTTTCAGTGAGTGAGTCTGGTTATCGTAGAGAGCAATACTGATCCGGTCGATACCTGAGCAGCGTTTTTTTAAAACATCATGAACAACGGTCAGTTTTCCCTGGTAAGTGGAAGCAGCCCCAAGCCCAGCCAGCGGGTCTTTGCGGAAGACGATCCGTTCCATAACACCTCCCTGGGATAGTTAACGACTTCTTACATTCTACAGGGCATGGCGATGATTGCAATACTACCCTTCACTCTTCAGAACATCCTCGACCAACGTAAACTCAAGTCCAAAAGCTTCTGCTACACCGGCATAGGTCACTTTGCCGCAGACCACGTTCAAACCTGCCCTGACTTCCAGATTGTCCCGGGAGCTTTCCTGCCACCCCTTATTAGCTATTTCTACGGCATAGGGTAGTGTCGCATTTGTCAGGGCTACTGTTGATGTCAGTGGTACGGCGCCGGGCATGTTAGCGACACAGTAATGAATGATACCATCAACCTCAAAAGTCGGTTCGCTATGCGTGGTCGCTTTGGATGTTTCGAAACAACCACCTTGGTCGATTGCCACATCGACCATGACTGCACCGGACTTCATGGTTTTCAGCATCTCACGTGTAACCAGCTTAGGCGCTTTGGCACCATGCACCAGCACAGCACCGATAACCACATCCGCCTCCTGAATCAACTCGCGAACGGTTGCTGATGACGACATGATCGGAAAACAGTTTTTAGGCATGACTTCGGCAAGGTGTCGCAGTCGGTCCAGACTGGTGTCCAGCAGGTAGACCTTGGCCCCCAGGCCACAGGCCATCTGTGCGGCATGTGTCCCGACCGTACCACCGCCACGCACCAGAACTGTTGCCGGCATTACACCCGGAACGCCACCAAGCAGAACACCTCGACCACCTTGAGTTCGCTCAACATATTTTGCCGCTTCCTGAGTAGCCATACGCCCCGCAACCTCGCTCATAGGGGTCAACAGGGGCAAGCTTCCATCCGAACCGATAATTGTTTCGTAAGCGACACAAATCGAACCACTGGCAATCATCGCCAGGGTTAATTCCTCCTCTGCGGCAAAATGAAAGTAGGTAAAGACGATCTGTCCTTCACGAATCAGGGGATATTCGGAGGGCTGCGGCTCTTTGACATGCATGACCATTTCTGCGCGGCGATAGACCTCTTCAGAAGTTGCGACAATTTCTGCCCCAGCACCCAGATAGGCAGTATCACTGAAGCCGCTGCCAACACCGGCCTGGGTTTCAACCAGAACGACGTGATCATTCTCGCACATAACTTCAACACCCGCCGGAGTCATGCAAACCCTGTTTTCAGCCACCTTGATCTCTTTAAGGATACCGACAATCATGATAAAGCCCCTTCACCGTAAGTAGTTACATGCAACAACACCCGATAAGAGTCTACCAGCAAAACAGGACAATTTTCTTGCAAATCAATCAGAATAGCCCTATCTATTGACAGATAATTTTAAAATAACAAGAGATGGAGACATTATATGCCAAGCATAGATTTAGACACCATAGATCGTTATATTCTGAATAAGTTACAAAAGAATGGCCGCCTGTCAAATGTGCAACTTTCAGATGAGGTGGGCTTGTCGGAATCGGCTTGTCTGAGACGGGTCAGGATCCTTGAAAAGAGCGGGATTATCGATCGCTATGTGATGTTGATCAATCAGAGTGCCATAGGGAAACCTGGCAATGTCTTCGTAAGGGTGACCCTCGACGGCCAGCAAAGGGAGAAACTGGCTGCATTCGAGACAGAAATCAGCAGAGTATCGGAGGTGATGGAATGTTATCTGATGTCAGGAGACTTCGACTACCTGCTGCGTGTCATATCCAGGGACAACGAAGACTACGTACGCGTTCACAACAAGCTCACCAGCCTGCCCGGAGTGATGCGTGTCCAATCATCCTTTGCGCTGCGAACGGTTCTTGAAAAAACAGAGATGCCCCTGGATATAAAGATGTGAAGCAGGCAGGATTCAGCCAGACCACTCTTGTCAGGTTTCGCATGTCAGAGGTGCAACCTTCTGATGCTTTATCACATTACAGAAGAACATAGAACCTGCTTCCCTTACCAAAATCAGATTCTACCCACATTTTGCCGTTATGCCTTTCTACAATCTTATATGCTATGCTCAATCCCAAGCCCTCTCCTGCCGCTCCCGGGTCAAGTTGATGGAATAGCATGAATATCTTCTCCTGAAACTCAGGAGCTATGCCTATGCCGTTGTCCTCCACACAATAGACTGAGTGCGTACCCTCCTTATGCCCGGAAATCCTGATAATGCAGGGACGGTCAGGGTCAGAGTATTTAAGAGCGTTACCGATAAGATTGGTAAACAACTGGTTGATCTGTCCTTCATTTCCCTGGCACGAGGGCAATTCAGCGACATCAATCCTGGCCTCTTTCTCTTCACTTTGGAATTTAAGACCGCAGAGGACATCGGACATCAGCATGTTCATGCAGAGGTCTTCCGTCTTGATCTCAACCTGGCCTAGCCGGGAAACCTGCAAAAGTCCGTCGAGCAGGGATTCCATCCTGGATGCACTTTTGTTGATATATTCTATTGAGGTCCGGCTGTTTTTAATGGATTGCTCAAGTCTCTCCTTTGTCTCAGAAGAAAGACTTTCACTATCAAGAACAGATATGATATCTGCCAAAGAGGTCTCCAACACATCACTGAAACCTTCAATACATACAAGAGGAGAACGAAGGTCATGTGATGCGACAGAAACAACCTGTTCGAGCTCTTTGTTTTTTGCCTCGAGTTGAATGTTAAGCCGGGCACGAGCCTCCTCGGCCTGTTTGCGAACAACACTCTCCCAAGCCACATTGGCCAACCTCTGGATAGTGTTTACATCCTCCTGGTCGTAGTTGGTTTTCTTGTTCCCCACCCCGAGAACCGCTACGATCTTTTCGCCGCGGATGACAGGAACCACGAGTTCACGAACGATTGGCGCATGTCCTTCGGGCAATCCCTTCTTATGCGAAAGGCTTGAATAGTCGTTATGTATAACGGGTTTACGCTGGTGGATACAATCAACCCATACGCCAGCTTCATTGACAGGATAATGAAGCCCGACATTCTCGGCTGTGCACATATTCTCCAGCGTATTGGTTGACCAGGTCTGGAGTGTCAAAGTTGTCTGGTCAGCTTCGACGAAATGGTAAAAACCTATCTCACTATTGGTCAAAACCTCGATTTCATCAAGAAACAATTGCAAAAGTTCTTTAACAGAATGATCGGCAGCATAATCGATGAGCCGTAACTGTGTAGCCAGCACCTCCTGTTCGTGCTTGCGCTCAGTGATGTCTCGGTTGTTACCAAGCCGGCCGGCATAATTACCTTGCCCGTCAAAAACCGGACTGCAATTATGCTCCAGCCAGCGTTCTTCACCGCTCTTTGTAATAATGGGAACCACTACAGAAAAAACAGGAGTCTCTTTATTGGTTTCATCTGCGTAATGCTGATGGAATTTCTCCGCATGGTCAGGACGTATCATATCAAACAGCAGCTTCGGGTTGGCTATAAATTCTTCCGGACTATAGCCGGCAATCCGCTCACAGGATGGCGACAAATAAATATATT
>JAUWTX010000279.1 GCA_030614505.1 Desulfuromonadales bacterium | reverse complement strand
CATATTGAAACCATCGTCCGACAGATGCTGAGGAAAGTTCAGATCAAGGATGTCGGCGATACAAATTTCCTGATTGACGACCAGATTGACCGGTGGGTCTTTGAAGGAGAAAACGAGCGGATCTTGGCTGACGGTGGTCAACCTGCTATCGGTGAGCCGATTATGTTGGGTATTACCAAGGCATCCCTGTCGACTGAGTCGTTTATCTCGGCTGCTTCTTTCCAGGAAACGACCAAGGTGCTGACTCAGGCCGCAATTCAGGGGAAAAAGGACTCACTGCGAGGGCTCAAGGAAAACGTTATTATGGGTCGTCTGATCCCGGCTGGAACCGGAGTTGGTAAATATCGTTCTGCTGAGCTGATGATTCCGGAACCGGAGGTCAAGCTAGAAGAACCGATTGAGATCGATGAAACGGAGACAGAGACCTCCGAAGGGGCAGATTAAAAGGTGCGAAGGCCCCATAATTTGGGGCCTTTTTACATAGTAAAGACTAATTTTCAAATGATAAAAAAGAGCTTGACAAAGAGGGTTCCGATTGATAATCTCTGCGGGTTTTTCCCCACAGAAAGTTCGGTCTGTTTGACTGGAATAATGATAAAGATTCAGGAGATCTAGATGCCAACTATCAACCAATTGATTCGCAACGGACGCAAGAAAAAGGTTACGAAATCAACTGCGCCTGCGCTGAAGTCTTGCCCGCAGCGGCGTGGGGTTTGTACTCGTGTTTATACGACAACGCCAAAAAAACCAAATTCCGCGTTGCGGAAAGTTGCCCGTGTTCGTCTGACGAACGGGATTGTCGTAACCTCTTATATTCCAGGGGTGGGACATAATCTGCAGGAACACTCTGTGGTTTTGATTCGTGGTGGCCGGGTTAAGGATTTACCTGGTGTCCGATATCATATTGTGCGCGGCACTCTCGACCTTGCCGGTGTCAAGGATCGTCGTCAGGGCCGCTCTAAATACGGCGCTAAGCGCCCGAAGTAATTATAGACTGAGGAAGACGTTATGCCTAGAAGAAGAGAGGTTCCTAAGCGGATCATACTGCCCGATCCTAAATTCGGGGATCTGCTGGTCGCCAAGTTTGTTAACAATGTCATGGTTGACGGCAAAAAAAGTACTGCCGAGCAGATTGTCTACGGTGCGTTTGATTTAGTTGCTGAGCGTTCTGGGAATGATCCTCTGGAAGTTTTCAAGTCGGCCATGGAAAATGTGCGTCCGGTTCTTGAAGTCAAGTCTCGTCGCGTTGGTGGTTCTACTTATCAGGTTCCAATTGAGGTGAGTCCCTCCCGTCGTACTGCGCTGGCAATGCGCTGGATCGCTATTTATGCCAAGGCGCGCAGTGAGAAGACAATGCGTGAGCGTCTTGCTGGAGAGTTTCTTGATGCTTCAAATAATCGCGGCGCTGCTGTGAAAAAGCGTGAAGATACGCACCGTATGGCGGAAGCCAATAAGGCATTTGCCCATTATCGCTGGTAGTTCAGTCGTTTAGTTCAGGAGTAAGTTGTGGCTCGCAAGGTTTCATTAGATAAAACGCGTAATATCGGTATCATGGCTCATATTGATGCCGGAAAAACGACGACTACAGAGCGTATTCTCTATTACACGGGGGTATCGCATAAGATCGGTGAAGTCCATGATGGTGCTGCCACTATGGATTGGATGGAGCAGGAGCAGGAGCGTGGAATTACGATAACTTCTGCTGCAACAACCTGTTTCTGGAAAGAACACCGTGTCAATATAATTGATACTCCGGGTCACGTCGATTTTACTATTGAGGTAGAGCGTTCTCTGAAGGTTCTGGATGGGGCGGTTGCTGTTTTCTGTTCAGTCGGTGGTGTTGAGCCGCAATCAGAAACTGTTTGGCGCCAGGCGGACAAATATGGAGTTCCGCGGATTGCATTTATAAATAAGATGGATCGCATCGGGGCGGATTTTAACCGTGGTGTTGACATGATCCGTGAGCGCTTGGGTGCAAATCCCTTGCCGCTGCAGTTGCCAATAGGTTCTGAAGAGAATTACCGTGGTTTGGTTGATTTGGTTGCCATGCAGGCGATCGTCTGGGACGATGAGTCGATGGGTGCCAAGTACGAAGTCATAGATATCCCCGCAGACATGGTAGATGATGTCGAAATGGCTCGTGAGACATTGCTGGAAGAAATTGCAGCCAATGACGATGAGTTGATGGAGAAATACCTGGGTGGTGAAGAGTTGTCTCTTGCTGAAATCAAGGCGGCAATTCGTAAAGGAACTCAAAATATTGATTTCTGCCCGGTTCTGTGTGGTAGCGCATTTAAAAATAAGGGTGTTCAGACTTTATTGGATGCCGTGATTGATTACATGCCATCACCTTTGGATGTTGGTGCAATAAAAGGTGTTCATCCCGATACGGGTGAAGAACTTGAGCGTCCTGCTGACGATGATGCTCCCTTTGCTGCGTTGGCGTTTAAGATTATGACCGACCCCTTTGTTGGCCAATTGAGCTTCTTCCGTGTTTATTCCGGGGTTGCTGAGTCTGGAGCAACGGTGCTGAACTCGACTAAGGGCAAAAAAGAACGCTTTGGTCGCTTATTGAAGATGCATGCTAATAAGCGTGAAGAGACCAAGCAGGTCTATTGTGGTGATATCGCAGCAGCAGTCGGAATGAAGCATACGACGACTGGTGACACTCTTTGTGATCTTCGAAATCCATCTCTCCTTGAGTCGATGGAGTTCCCAGAGCCGGTTATTCACCTCTCGGTTGAGCCAAAAACCAAGGCAGACCAAGAGAAGATGGGCGTTGCTCTTGGTAAGCTTCTATCAGAGGATCCGTCACTGAGGGTCAGGACTGACGAAGAGACCGGGCAAACAATACTTTCGGGGATGGGTGAACTGCACCTTGATATCATTGTCGACCGAATGAAGCGTGAATTCAAGGTTGAGTGTAACGTCGGTGCTCCGCAGGTCGCTTATCGCGAGTCAATTACCAAGACTGTTCAAGTTCAGGGTAAGTTTGTTCGCCAGTCGGGTGGCCGTGGTCAGTACGGTGATTG
>JAUWTX010000217.1 GCA_030614505.1 Desulfuromonadales bacterium | reverse complement strand
GCGATCTCTTCAGGGACCGGCTCACGGCCGATTTCCTGAACCAGTTGCCGGCTGGTGCGGATCAACTTGTTGATCGTTTCGATCATGTGCACCGGGATACGGATGGTACGTGCCTGATCGGCAATCGCACGGGTAATCGCCTGGCGAATCCACCAGGTAGCATAGGTCGAAAACTTGTAACCACGCTGGTACTCAAACTTGTCAACGGCCTTCATAAGGCCGATATTACCTTCCTGGATCAGATCGAGAAATTGCAGGCCGCGGTTGGTGTACTTCTTGGCGATGGAAACCACCAGGCGCAAGTTGGCTTCGACCAACTCGGTCTTGGCCCGCTTGGCACGCCATTCGCCTTTCATAACTTCCTTGAGGGACTCGAGCAGCTCTTCTGGAGCAAAGCCTGATTCCTCTTCAACCTTGATGAATTTACGATCGGTGCCTTTCAAACGCTTCTCGACAACCAGCAGAGTATCCATTGGCCGACCAAGCTCTTCAGCTACGGTACGGGCGTCCTTTTCGCTCTTGCGCATCCGACGCAACTGCTTGCTTATCTCCGCATAAGGACGACCAAGAGCTTCCTCGCAAGCTTTGACTTCCTGCTTGGCTTTTTTTACCTGCTTGGCCAATTCCTTGAGGCGATCGACGATCTTGGCAATCTGGTAATCCTTGAGATGGATCTGATTCATCAGATCGCCCATTTCCACCTTGAGCGCTTCCATCTCCTTATCAAGGGGCTTGCGTGCAGCCTTGGTCATGTCAGCGACTTCATCACGAAGAGCCATAAAACGCTCGTAGCGAACCTTGATCTCTTCGATCAGGGCGACGACCCGTTCACGGTGTCGTTCTCCCGCCTCGAGGCCCTCTTCTTCGTCGTAGTCTTTGGTGATTTCGGCAACGCTTATCTGGCCTTTCTGGTGCCGGTCACCAAGGTTGACAACTTCCATGAAAGCAATCGGAGTCTTGACGATCACCCGTGCAACCAGAGCCTCGCCCTTCTCGATCCGTTTGGCAATTTCAACTTCGCCCTCACGAGTCAACAGGGAGACCTGGCCCATCTCACGCAGATACATCCGTACAGGATCGCTGGTGCGACCCATGACGTCTGTGTCGAACTCCGCCCCTTCACTGCCGCCGCTGCTGGAGGATCCCCCCTGTTTTTCCTTGGTTGTCGTGGTCTTCTGCTCCGAATCAACCACTTCGATATCCATTTCTCCGAACATGCTCATGACATCATCAATCTGTTCGGAAGAAACCATATCGGCAGGCAGGATATCATTCACCTCATCATAGGTGAGATAGCCTTTCTCCTTGCCAAGGTCTATCAGCTGCTGGACTTCTTCAATACTCGTCTTCTTGGCCATCAATACTCCCCTCAAGGATGCTTACCCAGGTCAAGCACAGGCATTTTTTGGACAAGCTTTGGATTATATGGGCAAGCCTCTATTTTTCAAAGCTTTTTTTGAAATTTTCTGGTTAATTCCTAAGTTTCCTATTAATTTCCGTACGCTCACGCAGATATTGCATCTCAGCGGCTTCATCATTGTTGCCCTGTGCTTCTTCCATGAGCCGGCCAAGATCCTTTAATCTCTGTCTCAGAACAGATTTATTGACAGCTCGACGACAGTCCGTGAAAATCTTTTCCGGGTTGTCAGCCCAGCCCCGATCTTCCTGAAAGACCAGGCCGGCCAGAAGCGACTGCTGAGCCTCATCGAGCGAAGCATCGACCAGGTTCTCGGGCAACCGACCATCCTCATCCTCACAACCTAACAAATAATCCGCCAAACCACAGAAAAGATCATCGAGAAAAAGTTCCCCGGTGCCCTCATCACGGACACGGCGGCGCTGCTGATCATCTACCAACATTAAGCGTAACAGGTACTTCTGGGCTTGTCCTGTCTCTGCCGAAGGTCGACGTGCCGGGGGTGACCGGTCCACCGTGTGACGAACCGAGGACTGGACAACACTGCCACCACGCACTTTCGACTGCAACAGAGCGACATCAAGATTGGTCAAAGTCGCCAACCTCTGCAGATAAAGACTGCGCTCCAGATCACCAGGAAGACGACGAATTCGTTCGAGAACCTGCTCAGCAGCCCGCGCGCAACCTTCGACACTCTGATCATTGATGCGCAACTGTTCCTCGATAAAAACCTCCAGGACCGGGCGCGCAGCCTCCAGACAGTTACGGAAACCCTCTTCCCCTCTGGCCTTGATCAGTGAATCCGGGTCCTCCCCGGTGGGCAGAGGCACCACACTGACCGACAGACCGACCGGCAACAAAGCATCCATGGCGCGGAAAGTCGCCTGTCGTCCAGCGGCATCTTCATCAAAAACCAACAAGATCTTATCGGCATAACGTTTGAGAAGCCGGGCATGATCGGCAGTTAGAGCCGTACCACAGGTGGCCACTGCACCGGCGAACCCGGCCCGATGCAGGGCCAGCACATCAAAGTAGCCCTCAACAACCAGTGCTTCATCACTACGCCGCATGGCATCACGCGCCTGGTAGAGGCCATAAAGGGTCTGGCCTTTGTGATAAACCGCTGTCTCAGGAGAGTTGATATATTTGGGAAGGCTGTCATCCAGGACCCGCCCGCCGAAAGCCACCATCCGACCCTGCAGGTCGTGAATCGGGAAAAGCAGACGATTACGAAACAGGTCGTAGTCACCCCGGTCCTGTTTGCCGGGACGAACCAGCCCCGCCTTCTGGACATCCTCGCTGGAGAAATTTTTCCCAGCCAGATGTTTCGCTAAAGATTCCCAGCCTTCCGGCGCAAAACCGAGCTGGAAGGCACGCACGGTTTCACCTTCATAGCCCCGCTGACGCAGGTAGCGTCGACCAGCCACTCCAGCGTCATCTTCCAGCAGAGTCTGATGGTAGAAGCCCCCTGCAACTTCGTTGATCCGCAGCAACCGTTCCCGCTCCTCACGGCGACGCACTTCTGCTGGGGAAACCGCCTCTTCTTCAACCTCAATACCGACCTTTTCACCAAGCCGCCTGACGGCATCCGGAAAGCTCAAACCCTCCATGCGCATCAGGAAAGAAAAGACGTTGCCGCCTACCCCGCAGCCGAAACAGTGAAAGATCTGTCGAGCCGAATTGACATTGAATGAGGGGCTCTTTTCCTGATGAAACGGACAAAGTCCCTGGTTATTGACACCGGAACGTTTGAGAGGCAGATAGCTGGAGACCACCTCGACGATATCTGTACGGTCACGGATCTCCTGGATTTTATCTTCTGATATGCGTCCCATCAGTGCCGCAACTCCACGAGTGTTACATTATCACCACCCTGCTCTGCACCAGCCGCCTGAAAAATAGTGACCTCCCTACGCTCAGCAAGGAACTCCCTGACCGCCTTGCGCAGGATGCCCTGACCGGCGCCGTGGACAATCTCCAGCTTCTGTTCGCCATGGAGCAGTGCTTCGTCAAGGAACCGGCCAAGCAGCCCCTGGGCATCTTCAACCCGCTTGCCGACCAGAACCAGGCGAGGCAGAAAAGCGTTGCGTTCAACACGATCGCGAATCTGCGGTGCCGATTTCTTATGGTCGGCATAACGACGAGGCTGAAACTGGCGCAATGCCAAGCGGGGCTGACGCAACTTCTTGCCACCAGCCAGCAGGTCAATTCTGTCGCCATCGACCCGGGTGACTTCAGCTTCAATCCCCAGTACCGGCACATAAAGCATTTCCCTTACGGCTATTTCTTCGGGAATCTTCTCAGGCCCTTGAGGCAAGGGTTCCGGCAGCATCTCATGCAGCTCTCTGATCGTGCTGGTCAATGCCGCGCGCTGCCTGGATTGTACCGACCCTTCTGGAATCTGGCGGAACAATGCCTGCAGTTTCTCTTCAGCAACGGTCAGCATCTGAACCCCTTGCTGCCGCACCTCATCAAGAATCGCCTGGCGTCGGGCTTCCAGATCCTTGCGTTCGTGATGAATGCGTCGTTTATCTTCTTCTGCGGCAGAGCGCAATCTCTGTGCCGTACGCAATTCATTGTCCAGAGTTGCCCGCAAGCTCTGTGGTCGTTCAATAATCGCCACACCTTCGCGCTCGCCCTGACCGAGATAATTTTCAGCGG
Organism: Desulfuromonadales bacterium; assembly: GCA_030614505.1. GTDB lineage: Bacteria > Desulfobacterota > Desulfuromonadia > Desulfuromonadales > BM103 > M0040. The sequence continues at coordinate 273 of JAUWTX010000217.1, read as the reverse complement.
CGATCAAAACCTTTTCCGGCAAACCGATACGTCGGGCAATAGTAAACGCATGACTGGCACCGGGAATACCGTAATGCATCCGGAACGTCGGCTGTAGACTTTCTGTATCGAATTCTACTGCAGCATTTTCTACTTGTGATTCGAGTTGCGCATATCCCTTGACGACATGCAGATGCGTGGTTGCCAGGATCCGTGCGCCGACGTCGCGTAGGCTGTCAACTGCGGCCAAAGCCAGAGCCGAGCCTTCACCAGGATCTGTGCCGGTACCCAATT
>JAUWTX010000035.1 GCA_030614505.1 Desulfuromonadales bacterium | reverse complement strand
TTTATCTGCAGTTCCAAAATCCGGCACGCTATGCGCGTTATCTCTGGATAAGAGCAAACAGGATGCCAAACAACCAGGAACCATCCTTGTAGACGACAAAATAACTCTACCTGTTGCAGCACAAGCCGCAACAAGCAAGGGACAAAACAGCTAAACATGTGAACTCGCTAACATTTTGTTAAATAAGAACAAATTCAGCACAAGCAGACTGGCGATGAGAATGGGGCTTTTTTTATTTTTCGGGAGTTATTGTAGTAAGAGAAGGGAGAAGTGCGTCAGAAATATTTATGCAATACGACATAATAATAGGCTTATCATAAGCACATAACCACATGTATCAACAAGACAATATAGATTATTATGCGTTTATGCATGCCATTATTTTGCTATGGGTTATATGCGTAAAAGCATAATAGCAACACAAGCCTACCCACCAACACTTGCAGTCAGGCCATGATCGGCAAAGATGCGGATCGCCCGCTTCAAATCATCCAGGGTCGGCTCACAGAGTCCATTGAGGTCTCGCTCCCGACCAAGCCTTTCGTCCTTGCCTCTGGCGATATCATGAAACGGGAGCAGGTTCACCAGTTTTTTTCCCCCAGACAAACCAGCGACAAAAGCAGCTGCAGCCTCAATACTGTCGTCATCAGCATTAACACCGCCGATCAGTGGAATGCGTACTTGAATGGCAGCACCACTCTCAGCCAGGGCTTTGAGGTTTTCGAGAATCAGATAATTATCGACCCCCGTATAAAACTTGTGCTTGTCGGCATCAATCATTTTCAGGTCATAAAGGAACAGGTCGGTATACTTTGCTACCCTGAGAAGCGTCTCAAGCTTAACAAAACCCGAGGTATCAACGGCGCGGTGGATCTGCTGTCTGCCGCAGGCATCAAGGATCTCCATGAGAAAATCCGGATAGAGCAACGGCTCACCACCAGAAAAAGTCACACCACCACCCGATTGCTCAAAGAACGGCCGCTCCTTCTCGATGATCTTGAGAAGTTCATCGACTGACCAGTAACGTCCTGACATTTCGGTTGCCAAGGTCGGGCAGACTTCGGCACACTTGCCGCACAAGGTACACAAATTGTCATCAGTGACAATACCATCAGGAGTCAAACGACAGGCCCGGACGGGACAAGCCCGGCAGCACTCTTCACAGCCAATACACTTGCTGGCGGTAAACAACTTCTGAATCTCAGGAGAAATGCTTTCCGGATTATGGCACCATTGGCAGTTGAGCGGACACCCCTTGAGAAAGACAGTGACACGAATGCCGGGGCCCTCATTGATAGAATATCGTTTGATGTCGAAAATCAAACCCTGCTGCATCTCAGAACGACTCGTTTTCGGTGCGTTCGATTACTTCCTGCTGCAAGTCGGCATTCATATCATTGAAATAGTCGCTGTAGCCAGCCATACGCACCAGCAAGTCCCGATAATCCTCCGGAGCCTTCTGGGCAGCCCTCAGCGTCGCCGTATCAACAACATTAAACTGAATATGGTGGCCACCCAGAGTGAAGTAACTGCGGATCAACTGACCAAGCCTGACAACATCCTCATCCCGCTTGAGCAGGCTGGGCAAGAAGCGCTGGTTGAGCAGCGTACCGCCAGACATGGTGTGATCGAGCTTGGTCAACGAACGGATTACCGCCGATGGGCCGTGAGTATCAGCACCGTGGGACGGAGAGGTGCCGTCAGAAATTGACTTGCCGGCCATGCGCCCATTAGGGGTAGCACCCATCACTTTGCCAAAATAGATATGACAGGTGGTGGAAAGCATGTTGAGGTGAAAAGTCTCCCCTTTGACATTCGGTTTACCATCAATGGCCGCCAGCAGATCATGGTAGATCTGCAGGGCAATATCATCTGCATAATCGTCATCGTTGCCAAAGAAAGGCGTCTTATTGATAATCGTCTGACGCAGAAACTCTTCATCCGCAAAATCTTTAGCAACCGCATCCAGGACTCGTTCCATACTGAATGTCTGCTCTTCGAAAACATGCTTTTTGAGTGCCGATAGGCTATCTGTTGTAGTACCGAGACCGGTGCACTGGATATAGTTGGTGTTGTAGCGTGGCCCGCCGTCGTAATAGTCCTTACCCTTGCTGATGCAATCTTCAATGACCACGGAGAGGAAAGGCGCCGGAGCATACTTGGCGAACATGCGATCAATGTAGTTGCTGACCCGCACCTTGGTGTCAACGATGAAGTTGAGCTGCTTGTGGAAAGCTTCGTAAAGATCTTCATAGCTTTCGAATTTGCACGGATCACCAGTCTCAATCCCGGCTCGCTTGCCGGTTACCGGATCAACCCCGTTATTCAGGGTCACTTCAAGAACTTTTGGTACATTCAGGTAGCCGGTCAGAAGAAAGGCTTCTTTGCCGAAGGCGCCGACTTCAATGCAGCCGCTACAGCCACCTTCGCGGGCATCCTTGAGTGATTTGCCCTGACGCAGCAACTCCATCACATAGACGTCCGGATTGAACATTGACGGATAACCGTGCCCCTGGCGGATCACCTTACATGCAGCATTCAGGAAACGGTCAGGGGTCTTGCTGCTGACATGCACCGAGCTACCCGGCTGCAGAATATGCAGTTCTTCGATCACCTCGAGCATGATGAAGGAGACTTCACTGACACCGTCCTTACCGTCACTGGTAATCCCACCGATATTGATATTGGTGAAGTCGTTGTAGGTACCACTTTCACGGGCAGTGATACCAACCTTCGGCGGCGCCGGGTGGTTATTAACCTTGATCCAGAAGCAGCAGAGCAATTCCTTGGCCTGCTCACGGGTCAAGGTCCCGGCGGCAACCTCCACCTCGTAAAAGGGTGCCAGATGCTGATCGAAGTGCCCCGGATTCATGGCATCCCAGCCATTCAATTCGGTTATGGTGCCGAGATGGACGAACCAGTACATCTGAATCGCTTCGTGGAAAGTACGCGGCGCATTTGCCGGCACCCAACAGCAGCTCTCGGCAATTTTATGCAATTCAGCGACTCGCTGCGGATCATTCTCTCTCTTCGCCAGCTTTTCGGCCAACTCGGCGTGACGTTCGGCGAACACGATCACAGCATCGCAGGAGATATCCATCGCCTTCAACTCTTCTGCCTTGTCGGTTGCTTCCGGATCGTTGAGATAATCAAGGCCAGCAATCTCATCGGCAATCTGGCGTTTGTAATCGAGCATTCCCTTGCGATAGATCTGGCCATCAAGGGCCGTGTGCCCGGGTGCGCGCTGTTCCATGAACTCGGTAAACAGGCCACACTCGTAAGCAACACGCCATTCGTCAGGCACATGGCTGAAGATTCGCTCGCGGATCGTTTTGCCCTGCCAGTATGGGATGACTTCCCGAGCATAGGTTTCTACATCTTCATCACTAATGGTGTAACGCTGCTGATCACGGGTATTGAGGACATGGAAATCCTCAACGCTGTGGCAGGTTAACTCGGGAAAGGTAGGCACAGACTTGGGGCGTGGACCGCGCTCGGCGACGATCAGTTCGTCGCCGCCGATATAGAGGGTTTTCTTCCGGCAATGGTCGAGAAAATTCATCGCCCGCAATACCGGGATCGAGTGCTTGCCGTAATTCTCTTTGTAGAAAGCTGTCTCGTGCATCGCTCTCTCAATGGAGAGACACGGCTCAGCATCAACGCTCAGCTTGCGCAAGCGCTGGATGCGCTCGTTCATTCCCGGACCAATAGTGTTTTTGCTTGCCGGGTAATAGTTTCCTTCAGCAGCAGCATGTCTCTGCGGAGCAGCTTTCAAGTCTCTTTCTGTGGGCATTACAAATCCCTTTTCCCTTCTGCAACTACACAGCAATCGTACACATTCAGGCTCCGAACAACTAAGGACTATTCTACTTCGTCCTGTCCCCATAAAACAAGAGCACCAACTCAACGCATCATAAAGCCATCCTTCAACGGATCGTCTGGATCTATCAAAAACTCGTGGCGACCGGTGATATAGGCACTCCCTTCAACTTCAGGAATGATTGCTTGATGTGGACCGAACATCGTCTCTGCTACCACACTACAGCGAAAAGAGCTGCCGATAATACTTTCGATAGTGATCACATCACCCACGCCGAGGTCTCCACGAGCATGATGAATAGCCAAGCGACCACTGACCCCGGTTCCGGTCGGGCTACGGTCAACCTCCCCCTCGGCAAAGATACAGACGTTGCTGGAATGTGCTCCAGATCCTTTGGGCTCATCAACAAAAATTGTCCCGTAAAGGAAGCTTAAGTCATTTTCAAAGGGGTGCAGTATCGACCTGCTTGCCATAATCGCTCGCTTAATTGCCATGCCCTTATCAATCAAAGGGTGCAAATCCTCCGGCGTCACCTTCAAACCGACATCAGAAGCTTTGACATAAACATAAAAGCCACCGCCGAAGGCGAGATCATATCGAACCTTACCGAGACCAGGCACCTCCACAGTCTGATCCAGGCCGAGGACAAAAGAAGGCACATTATGAAACGAGACACTCTTGACCCGACCGTCTTCTATGTTGGCACAAGCGGTCACCAGCCCGGCTGGCGTATCTATGCGCAAAGTTGTCTGCGGAGTCTGCATGACAACCAACCCGGCTTCGAGGGCCACCGTCGTCATGGCGATAATGCCGTGGCCGCACATCGTGCTGAAGCCTGCATTGTGCATGAACAAAACACCAAAATCTGCTTCTTCAGTGATCGGCGGAGTCACAAGACAACCATACATATCAGCATGCCCGCGCGGTTCCAGCATCAATGTGGCTCGCAGATGGTCATATCGCTCCTTGACGAAACGGCGCTTTGCCAGAATCGTTGCACCGTCCAAAGAGGGGAACCCCGAAGTGACAACGCGAAAAGGTTCGCCTGCCGTGTGGGCATCAATCGTGGTTATTTTCTGCCAGTGTTCCGGCGCTCTCCAGCTTTTCATCTTCAAACACCTCCGCCACAAAATTGATCCACAGCGTCTTCAGTCACGGACAATAACCCGGCCAAGAGATGCATTGACCTTCGCATACTGGCCAGACTTCAACGTGTCGAACAAGCTCTTTTCCATGGTGACTATGGGGATTTCTTTGCCATAGAAGTGCTTGCAAACAATCGGGCCCGTTGCCAGGATCGGTTCGGTTTTGATATTGATCATGGCCGCAGGAGCTTTATTGACCCGGACCAGCTCCAGAATCATCAGAGAGCCGGTACTTGACCCCTTGCCAAAGGGGAAAACAAGGACTTTCCCCGCAATCGACTGACCAAACAGTTCATGCCGAGGGTCATTGATCAGACCGGTCGCGGGATCAACGCCACCCCAAAAACTTATTGATTGAGACGAGGCAATCACTTCTCCCTCAGCAACTCCAGAGACAACGCAGTGGGCAGCTAATTCGTTCGCCATAGTGCCCTCTCCTTGTAGAGTTTGCCTGCAACAGCAGTCTCAACGCACTCATCCAGGCTTCCGTAGACGACCTTTAAACCTGTCTGCGAATAGCAGTAGTTGACAAATTTCCCCGAGTCGGACATTGCGGAATGGAAACTCCAGTTTTTAGTCGGATACTGTAAGGGACAGCCGTCAGTAAAAACATCAACACCGACAAGCTGTAGTTCTTTGAGAATGTCATTGGTCTCGATAAGGGAGTAAACTTTGCGGCTGGTAAAGACCCAGCAGGTGATTGATTCGTGAATCTGCCTGCCTCGAAGTAATTGGGCTAACAGAACAAATTCCTCTTCTGAAAAGTGCGGACAACCAAGAACAACAAGATCGGGTCTGCCTATTTTATTGTCAGATAGCCGCTCTTCTGCATTTCTGAGCATTGCAGGAGTAATCTCGAAGCGCTCAAGCGGCTCTCCTTGAGAGCACATCTCCAGAGTCTGTGCTTCCGGTGTAACGCCAATAATATGGAAGAGACCAACGGCACCAGAAGAGGCTGCGGCAGCGCTGAACGCCTTTAGACTATCGATTGGGACCCCTGATGGAATACCCTCAAGGGCCGCTATGCGATCAGCGGCAATTTCACCAAAAACAAACCCAAGCAAAGGGTAAATGGCTCTGTCAGTAAACATCTCCTCAGTAAAGCCCTCAAGAGTGATCAGAATTTCAGCTTTACGATTTTCACTCAGATGCAAACCGAAGCGGGGACCCTTGCCGATGATCCCGGCACAAATATCCATGAGATCGGCGTAGCGATTGGTTCTCGCACCAATAACAGAGTTGGCAAAAGCAATCGCATTGGATTCTCCCCAGGCGATTTGTTCACCAAACCGGGGGATCAGTCCCTGCTGATAAGGAGCACAGGTCCAGGTAGCCATCGCCCCCATCTGCAGATAGGCTCGCTCAATCCTTCTGCTTTTCTCCAGGAGTTCGGGATCAACACGAAGTTCTTTCCAACGCACGAGATCGATGGCGCTGGGGTGGAGTTGAGTCGGGACTACGAACTTCCCCCCCAGTTCTGCCATCCGTTCGGCAAACTCGACTCCGGCATCGACCATATAGATCGTCGTGTCAATGTGCACCTGCGTTACCGGTATCATTTCGTCGGCACCAAAGATTTCACCCAAGTCAACGAGAATCTGCAATGCGATCCGCGCCGCTTCTCCCTGGCTACCACTCAGAATGCTTTTTTCTTGATTAGTCAGATGCATTTAAGAAAGATCGACTTCAATTCCAAGCCCCTTTTCCATGGCTTCAGAATAGACAACTGCAGCAGCCAGCGTGTCCTGCACGGCGATGCCGACTGATTTGAAAAAGGTGATCTGCTCATCGTTTTGCCGACCCGGCTTGTCACCGCTGAGGATCTCTCCAATTTCTGCATCGATAGCAACATTGGGGATAATGATATCCCCGGCTTCAGCCAGGCAAGCCTCGCGAGAATCAACGACAACCAATGCACGTCTGACCGTATTTTCATCAATTTCACGTTTGTCGGGCGTGAACGAGCCGATCCCGGTGATATGGGTTCCCGGCTTGAGGTCGTTGCCATCAAAAAGAGGAACAGGAGACGTGGTCGCGGTCAGCACGATATCTGCATCCTGCACAGCTTCGCTGGGAGTCTGCCCAAGGACAACTTTCGGAGCCTTTGGCCAACTAACCACGTCATCGGCCAGTCGCTGTGCCGCTCCCTCAAAATGATCGATGATACTGACCTGTTCAATATCCCTGACAGCCAGAACAGCCTGTAATTGCGTACGTGCCTGAACTCCCGCACCAAACAGAGCAACATTTTTGGCATCTTTGCGAGCCAGGGAGTCAGCGGCAGCACCGCCACCAGCGCCGGTCCGAATGGCCGTCAGGCTGCTGCCATCCATCAGGGCCAATGGGAATCCGGTCTCGGGGTCCAGGACCATGACGGTTGCTGAGATAGTCGGCAGGTTCAGCTTGGGGTTGTCTTCATAAATGGAGATTATTTTGATCCCAAGGTTCTGGCTACCGTGCAGGAAAGCTGGCATCAGCAGGGTCACGCCTTTTTCTGTGGGGATATGTGCTCGCAGAGGGACTGTCGATTGTCCGGTTGAGAATTGGATATAGGCCTGTTTCATGGCTTCGATGGCTTTTGGCATCGGCAATGCTGCCTTGACGTCGCTGGCGGCAAGTATTCTGATCTTCAACTTTTCTCTCCTTGCAAAGTTGGATTACGTTATTGCTGTGTGGACAACTTGAGAATAAAATCGGCGGATCGCGTCCCGCCAGACGCCTTAGTGCTGCGTGGCAACGAAAACCAGGCTATGTAGTGGCGATGAACTTACAGTTAAGGATTAGACTATCTGCATTTTCATCCAGGGTGCGGAATTGTGGAAATCAGCAACAGCACTGCCCGGTGGAACCAGCTCGTCACATGCTTCACGGAGCTGATCTGTGAGCTCCATCTCCAGCACGGGGAGAAAGTGTTCTAGCTGTTCCAGTGTGCGCGGACCGATAAGCGGGGCCGTGATTCCGGGTTGGTCTTTTACCCATAAAACAGCCAGTTGTGCAGGTGACATGTCGCAATCTTTTGCCAACTGTACGAACTTGTTGCCAACTTCTATTCCTCGTGCGGTGACCCGTTCTGCGTAGATTCCACCACGCAAAGTGGCCCTAGAGTCAGTCGGCGCATTCTCGGCGTCAGCGTACCGCCCGGCCAGGATGCCCATGGCCATTGGAGACCAGGGGAAAAGACCCATCTGGTGTTCCTGGCACATTGGTACCATTTCGTTCTCAATACGTCGATCCAGCAGATTATACGGTGGCTGTTCCGAGACGAAGCGAACATAGCCTTTAAGTTCGCTGACCATAATCGCCTCCCTCGCCTTCCATGCCGGGGTCGTGGAACAACCGACATAGCGCACCTTGCCTTGTCGCACCAGATCGGTCAATGCACTCAGGGTCTCATCAATTGGCAGGTCGAAAGAAGGGCGATGCAGTTGGTAGAGGTCAATATGATCGGTCTGTAAACGACGCAGAGAGTCTTCGCAAGCTTTGATCAGGTGCAGGCGGGAATTGCCACAATCATTCGGGCCGGGACCAACCAGGTAATGTACTTTGGTAGCAACCAACACTTGGTCACGGCGTCCACTGGCAGCAAGAGCCCGTCCGATTATGGCCTCACTCTCACCTTTGGCGTAACTATTACTGGTATCAATCAAGTTGATACCGGCGGCCATGGCACGATTGATAATTGCTATCGACTCGGTTTCTGAAGCGGGGTTGGCAAAATTGTCAGAGCCCAGACAGAGCGGGGCGACCTTGACTCCAGTCCTGCCGAGAATACGGTATTCCATAAATCTCCCCTATCTAGCTGTAAACCCAGCGTCTACGTTAATCATTGCGCCGGTCATATAACTGGCAGCGTCTGATGACAAAAAGAGCACGACTCGGGCAATTTCGACCGGCTCAGCCAGGCGGCCCATAGGCACCGAATCGGCCAGAGCCTGCATCATTTCAGGAGTGACCGGCCCGGAACGCTCGGAACTCAGCATCGGCGTGTTAACCTCACCGGGGCAAACCGCGTTAATTCGGAGACCGTCCTTAACGTGATCCAAAGCCATCGCCCGGGTAATCTGGTGTACAGCTCCTTTCGAGGCACAATAGGCCATAACTCCGGCAGCTCCCACCTCACCCCAGATCGAACCAAAATTCACAATACAACCGGAACCCTGCTCTTTCATGACACCAACAGCAGCACGGCTCATAAAAAACACGCCGTTTACATTGACATTCATAATCCTCTGCCACTGCTCATCCGACGTATCCAGGCCATCGGCACGAACGATGATACCGGCAGCATTAACCAGGACATCCAACCGTCCATAACGCTCCACAGCAATTTCTACGGCCTTTTTACAAAAGGCTGAACCGCTGATATCACCAATAACTGGAGGATCACAAGATATCTCAGCAGCGACCTGCGCAGCCAGTTCAGCGTTGCGATCAACAATGACTACCTTTGCGCCGGCGGCACTGAATTCACGAGCCGTAGCGGCGCCCATGCCTGAAGCCGCGCCGGTCACCAGAACAACTTTCCCAGAAAAATCCATCACACCGACATCTCCTTACAGGTTTTTCCTTACAGCCTTACAGCTTACACCCTGCCTTTTATTCACCAAGATAAGCATTAATAATCCGCTCATCCTTCTGCAGAACACCACCATCATCATGCATAACAATTTCGCCAGTTTCGACTACATACCCATAATCAGCAATACTTAAAGCCATTTTTGCATTCTGCTCTACAAGAAGAATAGTAATCCCTTCCTGATTGAGCCGTTTAATAACCTTCATGATCTCTTTCACCAAAAAGGGTGCCAGCCCCATCGATGGTTCATCAAGAAGAACCAGCTTCTGATCAACCATAAGCGCTCTGCCTATAGCCAGCATCTGCTGCTCACCACCAGAGAGCAGCCCAGCATCTCTTTGCCGTCTTTCTCCGAGCACCGGGAACAGCTCGTAGACATGCTCCATCCTCTTTTTACGCTCAACATCGTCCTTTAGAGTAAAAGAGCCGAGCTCTAAATTTTCCTGAATAGTCATTCCCTTGAAGATCCGTCTTCCTTCAGGGACTTGAATCAGTCCTTTCTTGACAATTTCATGAGCAGCCACACCGAAGATACTCTCTCCCATGAACTCTATCTTGCCCCCGGTCGGCTTCATTAAACCCGAGATGCATTTCATGGTTGTACTTTTCCCGGCGCCATTGGCACCGAGCAGTGCAACAATCTGACCTGCCTTAACTTCAAGGTTAATCCCTCGTAGTGCATGAATCTGCCCATAATGCGCGTGTAGATCGGTAACTTTCAAGACTACGTCAGACATCTTCAGTCATCATCCTTTCCAAGGTAGGCCTCAATGACCTTAGGATTATTCTTAACATCTTCAGGAAGACCTTGGGCGATGTTCTTGCCGTAATCGATCACATAAATATACTCAGACACTTTCATGACCAATCCCATGTCATGTTCTATCAGCAACACGGTAATACCGAGCTCATCACGAATTCTTTTGATGAGTTCAATAAGCTGCTGTTTCTCGTCAAAGTTGAGCCCGGCAGCCGGCTCGTCAAGCAGCAAAAACTTGGGTTTGGTCGCCAGCGCCCGTGCCCACTCGACGCGCCTCTGGTCACCATAAGCAAGGGTTGAAGCACTACGATTTTCCTGCTCCAGAATACCGACAAAGTCCAGGCACTGCTCGCAATGCTCAGTAATTTCCTTTTCCTCTTTTTGCTGGCTTGGAGACCTCAGTACCGAGCCTATAAAACCGGTATGAGACCGGCAATGCATACCAGATTTCACATTGTCGATGACTGACATATTTTTGAACAAGCGTAAATTCTGAAATGTTCGCGCCATGCCAGCCTGGGTAATCTTGTATGGTTTTTTTCGCAGGATCGGCTTACCGAGAAAATTAATCTGGCCGGAGGTGGGCTGGTAAAACCCGGTGATTGAATTGAATATGGAGGTTTTCCCAGCACCATTCGGACCAATCAGGCTCATGATTGAGCCTTCTTTTATGGTCATGTTCATCGAATCGATAACCGTGAGGCCACCGAATTTCAGAACAATATCCTTAACTTCCAGCAGGGACATTCTTTAATCTCCTGTAACGCAACTAGCCTAACCTTGACGGCCAGAGACCTTGCGGACGTTTCAACATGATGATCAGCATGATGACAGCGAAAGCCAGCAGGCGCATATCTCCAACAAAGCGGAATATTTCCGGGAATAGCACCAGGATGAAAGCACCGCAGATAACTCCCGGTATCTTGCCCATCCCACCAATGACTACACCCAAGAGAATCAGGATTGACTGGGTAAACATGAATGTCTCGGGAGAAATCGCTGTCATTTTGACAGCAAAGAAGCTCCCTGCAACCCCACCGAACACAGCACCAATCACGTAAGCAGAAAGCTTGACCCTGACCCGGTTGATACCCATGGCCTCTGCGGCGTCTTCATCTTCACGGACATATTGCCAAGCCCTGCCCAACCTCGAATACTGCAGTCTGAAACTGACAAAAATGGCCAAAAAAGCGAGCATGAGAAAAGCATAGTAGAAATGAATATTGCCATTCATTTCGATACCGAAGAAGAATGGCCTTTCGATCCCATAGATGCCGCTGGAACCACCCGTAATATCAAGATTTCTGGCAGTGAGCCTGACTATTTCACCAAAACCAAGGGTTACAATCGCCAGGTAGTCGCTTCTGAGCCTCAGGGTTGGACCACCAATAATAACTCCTGAGAGCGCCGAGAAGAGCATTGCAAAGGGGATCGTCAACCAGAAGTTCATACCGAAAGTGGTAGTGAGGATCGCCGTAGTATAAGCACCGACGGCAAAGAAAGCCGCATAACC
>JAUWTX010000049.1 GCA_030614505.1 Desulfuromonadales bacterium | reverse complement strand
TTGCGGCCGGTCTGGCCATGCCAATTGCTCTGCTCGGAGCGGTTTTGGGTGTCACCCTGATCGCCATGATTGTGGAACGAGTCGGCATCCGTCCAGCACGCTCTGATGACCCGGTGGTCCTGATTTTTCTGACTATTGGCCTGTCGATTATCCTGCGTGGCCTGATGGCCCTGATCTGGGGCAAGAACCGCATGGCGGTCCCCGCGCTGACTGACAATGACCCTTTGCGCCTGCTTGGCGCAGCGATTATGCCGCAGACAATCTGGATTCTGGTTCTGACGGCCTTAGTCATCATCGTGCTGGTCTGGTTCTATCGCAAGACCAGCCTTGGCCTGGCGATGCGTGCCGTGGCGAGCAATCCGCGAGCTGCAGCAGTTGTCGGCCTGCCGCTCGGGCGGGTGCGTATGCTCACCTTCGGTCTGGCCGGGGCGCTCGGCGGTCTGGCCGGGGTTCTGGTCACGCCGATCACAACACTTAGTCACGATGTCGGTGTGCTGCTTGGGCTCAAAGGGTTTGCTGCCGCGATCCTGGGTGGATTCGGTTCATTGCCGGGAGCAATTGTCGGCGGCCTCGGCTTGGGTCTGCTGGAATCGCTTTCGGCTGGTTATATCAGCAGTGCCTACAAAGATGTATGTGCATTTGTGGTCTTGTTGCTGGTGCTGTTTGTTCGACCGAAGGGGCTTTTTGGGAAGTAGGAACGAGGGACGAGGAACGCGAAAATCTAATAAAAATAAAGCAAATGAAAGAAAATATGACTAAACAATTATTGATGGGTAACGAGGCGATTGCACGTGGACTGATCGAGTCCGGTTGTCAGCTCGCAACCGCTTATCCGGGCACTCCTTCGACGGAGATTCTCCAGGCGGTCATAGACGGTCGTGACGCGGCGGTTGAGCCGCTGCACATCGAATGGTCGGTCAATGAGAAAGTGGCTTTCGAGGTCGCTCTGGCCGGGAGCTATACCGGCAAGCGGACTGCAGTTGTCATGAAGCAGGTTGGCCTGAATGTGGCTGCAGACCCCTTTATGCGTACGGCCTATTTAGGTGTCAAGGGGGGCATGGTCACCATTGTTGCTGACGATCCAGGGCCGCACAGTTCTCAGAACGAACAGGACACCCGTCTGTTCTGTCTGCAGGCCCGAGTACCGGTGTTAGACCCGGCCAGCCCGGCTGAAGCCAAGGCCATGGTTTCGACGGCTTTCGAACTCTCGGAAAAACATGAGCTCAATGTGGTCCTGAGGCCGACCACCCGGATCTGTCATTCGCGACAGAACATCACCCCGGAGTCGACGGTCAAGCTGGTGCGAACCGCTGATTTTCAGAAAGACCCAACCCGCTGGGCGGCGACCCCGGCGTTCCTGCCGCAGCTGCATCGCAAATTGAATAGTACCCTCGAGCAGATAGCAGCCGAACCAACTCTTCAGCCGCGTTTGATTGAGGGCGATGGCAGCTACTCGCGCACGGCATTTGTTGCCTCGGGGATTGCCTATGGGAACCTGGTTGACCTGGTTGATGATCTGGGTTTAAACGGCAAAGTCGATATCTACCAAGTGCTGATGTCTTATCCTCTCAGTTCGACCTTTATCAATACTTTGAACGAAGATTACGACCGGGTTCTGATCCTGGAAGAGACCTATCCGGTGATTGAATTGCAGTTGGCCCACCCCGGGGCGGTTGGCAAGCAGGGTGGAACGGTCCCGCGCGAGGGCGAATTGACCCCTGATATCATGCATCAGGCAGTTGCCGGGTTTCTCGGCTTGGCGACTCCCGATGAAGCTCCTGCCGAGCGGCGTGGCCAGCGCCCGTCACTTTGTCCCGGTTGCCCACATCGGGCGGCATTCTATAGCATCAAGAAGTGTTTCCCGCAAGGGATCTTCCCCTCCGATATCGGTTGTTACACCCTGGGGCTGAACCTTGGTGCGGTTAATACCGTGCATTGTATGGGTGCCTGCATAAGCCAGGGCGCTGGTTTCTACCAAGCCTATCAACAGGATGGCGAAGTACCGACCATCGTGGTCACGATTGGTGACTCGACCTTTTTCCATGCGGGTATCCCGGCGCTGATCAACGCGGTGATTCAGCAGGCACGGATCATTATTGTCATCCTTGATAATGCCACCACGGCCATGACCGGCGGCCAGCCGGTTCCTCATATGGGCGTCTCTGCCGGAGGACAGTCCACAAAGGCTGTCGCTATTGAACCTCTGGTCAGGGCCAGCGGCGTCGATTTCCTCGAAGTCTGTGACCCTTATGACAGCCAGCGTTTTGAAGAGCTCCTGTGGCAGGCGGATGCTTACACCCGTAGCCCCGATGGCGGCGTTGCCGTATTGATCTCTCGCCACGGCTGCACCATGGATCGCAACGTCCTGAAAGCGCAGGAGAGCTTTCTGGTGACGATCAACGACAAGTGCATCGGTTGCCGCAAGTGTGTCGACGCCTTTGAATGCCCGGCCCTGCTGATGGACAGCGATAGCAACATGGCGATGGTCAACCAGGACCGCTGCATCGGTTGCGGGACCTGTATCTCAGTCTGTCCGGTTGACGCCATCATCAAGGAGGAAAAACCTTGAAGCAGCAAATCATTGTCAGCGGCCTCGGTGGCCAGGGCGTTCTTTTCCTCACCCGGGTGATCGCCCAGGTGGCGGTCAATCGGGAGACTCCGGTATTGACCGCTGAGACACATGGTATGGCGCAGCGTGGTGGCACCGTTTTGTCCACAATCAAGGTCGGCGATTTTGCCAGTCCCTTGATCCGCACCGGGCAGGCCGATGTGGGGCTGTTGCTCTGGGAAGCAAACCTTGAAGTACATAGGTCACTATTGAAAAACTCGGGGTCACTGTTGATTAATAGCGACAACGCCGGTGAGGGTGAGCGCATTGACGCCTCGGGGATTGCCCGGGAACTAGGCAATGCCGTGCTCTCCAATCTGGTCCTGCTGGGTCTGGCCATACGTCAGAAGAGCCTGTTCTGTACGGCAGAGGAATGCGAAACAGCCATCCGTCAACTGGCGCCGGCAAAGTTCGTTGAGCAGAACCTTGCGGCCTTTCATAAAGGCATAGACCTATAAAACAAAGACAAATTAGCCGCGGCTAAATAAAAGGTTTTGCACTTACCGAGGCCAAATCAGTCAACACAACAGATGAACAGTCGCGATAAAATCTTCTATTTTCTCTATCTTCACCGTACCGGACTGACCGTCCTGATGCTGACGATGGTGCTCGCCATCTACCCTCTGCTCTACGGCAACCCGTATATCCTCGGTCTGACCAATCTGATCGGCATCTACACCATCGTGGTCCTCGGGCTTAATCTCTTTATCGGTTATGCTGGACAGATTTCTTTGGGTCATGCAGCGTTCTTCGCTCTTGGTGCCTACGGTTCGGCACTGATGACCACAGAGTGGGGTTTCTGGCCCTGGCCGTCTATTGTTCTGGTGGCCCTGGGGACCGCTATGATCGCTCTGCTGGTCGGTATCCCGGCGTTGCGCCTGCACGGGCACTATCTGGCGATGGCGACTCTTGGGTTTAATATCGTCATCTACACGGTTCTGGTTCAGTGGGACGAGCTTACCGGTGGACCAAGTGGATTCGCTGGCATCCCGTCTTTATCCATCGGCTCATGGCAATTCGACAGCGACCTGAAACTGCACTACCTGGTTTGGGCCGCAGCCCTGATTTGCCTGACACTGGGCCTTAACCTGGTGCGCAGCGGGGTCGGTCGTGGGTTGGCCGCTCTTGCAGGAGATGAGATCGCTGCCCGTTCTCTAGGCGTTGATACCCGTACGGCCAAGGTCAAGGTGTTTGTTTTGTCCGCCGTGCTCGCCTCATTGGCCGGAAGTCTTTATGCTCACACCTTCGGTTTCGTCAGTCCCGATACCTTCGGTATCTTCGCCTCCGTCGATTTCGTCACCATGGTGGTGGTCGGCGGGCTCGGTTCGGTCTGGGGGAGCCTGTTCGGCGCTGCCCTGCTGACCTGGTTACCGGAATTTATTGACCTGTTTGAGGCCTACAAGGAGATCATCCATGGCTTGCTCCTGGTCGTGGTCCTGCTCTACCTGCCGCAGGGTCTGGTAACCGGCCTGGTCGATCTGGCCCGGGTGCGTCTGGCCCGCAGGAGGCATCGCCGTGCTTGACGTCACATCCCTGTGTCGAAATTTCGGTGGATTGCCGGCATTGAGCGAGGTTTCTTTCTCACTGCAACGTGGACGTGTAACCGCCCTGATCGGTCCCAACGGGGCTGGCAAGACCACCATGATCAACTGTATCACGGGTGCCGATCTGCCTGATGCCGGCCGGGTCGACTTTGCCGGTGAAGAAATCACCGGCCTTCCGGCCTACCGGGTGGCCCGTCTGGGGATCGCCCGCACCTTTCAAAACTTGAGGCTTTTTCCGCGTCTGTCGGTGATCGACAATGTCTTATGCGGGTTGACTGTACATGGCGGAAAAAGCATGCTGGGTGCTCTCTTGCGGCCGCCATCTGTACGCAACCGGGAGCGTCGCCTGCACCTGAAAGCGATGGCGGCCCTCGATCGCTTCGGCCTGACCGAACTGGCCGACTGGCCGGTCGGTGTCCTTGCCTACGGTGACCGCAAACGGGTGGAGCTGGCCCGAGCTGTGGTCAGTGATCCGAGTCTCATACTGCTCGATGAGCCGGTCGCTGGGCTGAACCACGAGGAGACCATGGCCGTAGGGAACGAGATCAGGGCCCTGCGTGCTCAGGGGTATACCCTGCTTCTGGTCGAGCATGACATGGATCTGGTAATGGGTGTCTCCGATCATGTGGTTGTCCTTGACGGTGGACGCTGTATCGCCAGCGGAACTCCAGATGAGGTCCGCCAGAACCCGCTGGTTCTTGAAGCCTATCTGGGCCGGACCAGTGCAACGGCTTGATGACTATGCTGCGAATCGAAAATCTACATGTCCATTACGGTGCCGCCGAAGCTTTACGGGGGGGCGATTTTGAGATCCCAGAAGGCGTGACCGTTGCTTTGGTTGGGGCCAACGGGGCAGGTAAAACCACCTTGCTCAAGGCAATCATGGGCTTAGTGCGTCCGAGTCAGGGACGTATTCTGCTGGGAGGTAAAGACGTTACCGGTGCGACGCCGGTTCGTATGGTCCGTAACGGCCTGGCGCTCTCGCCTGAAGGCCGCGAGATGTTCGGTGATCTCACCGTGCGGGAGAATCTGCGTCTGGGGGCTTTGCCTTTGGGCCTGCCGGAGAGCACGGTTGAGAAGCGCATTGAGGAAGTCTGCGAGCGATTCCCGAAGCTGGCGGAGCGTCTTGAGCAGCGCTCGGC
Source organism: Desulfuromonadales bacterium (assembly GCA_030614505.1). Taxonomy (GTDB): domain Bacteria; phylum Desulfobacterota; class Desulfuromonadia; order Desulfuromonadales; family BM103; genus M0040. The sequence continues at coordinate 5,219 of JAUWTX010000049.1, read as the reverse complement.
GACCATGTCCGGGGGGGAGCAGCAGATGGTGGCCATGGGTCGTGCCTTGATGGCAAAACCGAAGCTTCTGCTGCTTGATGAGCCGAGCCTTGGCCTGGCGCCCTTGGTTACCGACGAAATTTTTGCTATTATCCACCAGTTGACCCGTTCCGGGACCACCATTCTGCTGGTTGAGCAGAATGCCGCCCGGGCTCTGTCAGCTTCGTCTTATGCTTACCTGCTTGCCAACGGTCGAGTCGTCGAGCAGGGTGAGAGCAGCGGACTGCTGACCGATCCGAACCTGCGGCGCGCCTTCCTCGGTGCCGCCTCGGATCAGAATCCTGCCGCCAGCCGGTTGGGCGCGACGGGTCTGACCAACATTCGCCTGGAGAAACCAGACATGTCTCACAAGACATTTATGCCGACTTTTACCTCTGTCGATGAACTGGCAGCCCATCAGCTCAAAGGGTTGCAGTGGACTGTCGAACATGCTTACCAGGGATCGAGCTTTTACCGCGAAGCTCTCGACCAGGCCGGGATCACGCCTGCTGAGATCAAGTCTTTAGATGACCTTAAGCACCTGCCGATGACCACGGCCGACGACCTGCGCGATGGTTATCCCTTCCCGTTGCGGGCGGTCCCATACGAACAGATCGTCCGTATTCATGCCAGTTCCGGGACCACTGGCAAGCGCAAGGTGCTCGCCTATACCCAGAAGGATCTCGACGACTGGGTGCATTTCTTCGCCCGCTGTTACGAGATGGCAGGGGTCACGCCCCTCGATCGAGTCCAGATTGCGGTCGGCTACGGCATCTGGACCGCCGGGATGGGGTTTCAGCTCGGGGTGGAGAAGTTGGGTGCCCTGGCGGTACCTGCCGGTCCCGGCAATATCGATATGCAAATCCAGTTTCTACTCGATTTCCAGTCGACGGTTTTTTGCTCTACAGCGTCTATGGCTCTGCTGATGGCCGAGGAGATCCACCATCGCGGCCTTGCTGACAAGATCAACGTGCAGAAGGTCATCTATGGCTCCGAGCGTTCCTCCACTTCAATGCGGCAGAAGATCTCCGAGCTGTTCGGCGGAGCCGAACTGTTCGACATCACCGGCCTTACCGAGCTTTACGGCCCGGGCACCGGGATTGAGTGTTCGCACCATGATTGTATTCACTACTGGGGTGATTATTACCTGGTGGAAATCATAGATCCGGAGACACTTGAGGTCCTGCCGGATGGCGAATGGGGCGAGATGGTGATCACTACTCTCTGTAAAGAGGCTGCGCCGTTGATCCGCTACCGGACCCGTGATATCACCCGGATTATCCCCGGCCCCTGCAGTTGCGGTTCCATCCTGCCACGGCATTCGCGCATCAAGGGCCGTTCCGACGACACTTTCAAGTTCCGGGGAGTCAACATCTACCCCTCGAGTATCGATACGTTGCTGTCAAGTGTTCCGGGTCTCGGTTCCGAGTTCCAGGTACATCTCTCTCGCGATGATGATAGTGGGCGCGATCATATGCAGCTGATCGTGGAACGCGGCCAGGGGGTCGATCCGAGCCGGATGCCGGAACTGGTCCATGAGATGCTGTATCAGTTCAAGAAGCAACTGCTGGTCACGCCGGAGGTGGAACTGGTCGACTACGGCCATCTACCGCGCTCTGAGCGCAAGAATCAGAGGATCTTCGATAGTCGTCTGAAAGACGATGTCGTTTAGTTTGTTCAATACACCTCAACCTGATGGAGGAGTCATGAAAATGAAATGGATGCGTAGCATGTTGGCAATTCTGCTGGTCACCGCCCTTTGTGCGAGCCCGGCTCTGGCCAAGGAGCCGATCAAGATCGGTGCCTTCTTCGACCTTTCCGGTCCGGCAAGCTTCATCGGCACGCCGACCAAGCTGGTGGCTGAAATGGTGGTCGACAAGATCAACAAGGAGGGCGGGGTCAACGGTCAGCCGATCGAATTGGTCATCGGTGATACCGAGGGCGACCCAGCCAAGGCAACGATCATCGCTAAAAAGTTTATCTACAAAGAGAAGGTGGTGGCACTCATCGGACCGACCCGGACCGGAACCGGCATGGCCGTGAAGAAACTGGTTGAGGAAGCTGGTATGCCGACCTTCATGACTGTCGGCGGTGACCCGGTGATCATGGGTGGCAAATTCGGCACCTTCGAGAATATCTTCAAGTCTCCCCAGCGTTCATCCGTGGCCGTCAAGCGGCTCTACATGTTCCTGCAGAAGAAAGGCCTGAAGAAAGTGGCCCTGCTGACCGCATCGGATGGTTTCGGCAAGGACGGTGCTCGCTGGCTGGAGAAACTGGCCGGTGACTATGGTCTGGAGGTTGTCGCCAAGGAGTCTTTCGGCCCGAAAGATACCGATATGACCGCCCAGTTGACCAAACTGAAGAATGCTGCACCGCAAGCGATCGTCTGCTGGACAATCGGTCCGGCTGGAGCGATTGTGTCGAAGAACAAGGTGCAACTCGGCATCGAACTGCCGTTGTTCCAGTGTCACGGTCTACCTGACCCGAAGTATATCGAACTGGCTGGTAAGGCTTCCGAAGGCGACCGCATGCCAGGGACAAAGCTGATGATCGTTGATGAACTCCCGGACAGTGATCCCCAGAAACAGGTGATCCAGGAGTTTGTCAAACTTTATAAGGATGTCTACAAGTACGACCGGAAATTTACAATCAACACTCATTCGGGATATGCTTGGGATGCCATCACTATCGTTGCCAATGCAATGAAAAAGGCCGGCGTCGAAGCCGGAGCTTTGCGGGCAGCCATTGCCGAGACCAAGGGCTATGTCGGCATCTCCGGGATCTACAACCTGACACCTGAGGACCACAACGGCCTTGATGTTGATTCTATGGTGATTGTTGAAGTGAAAGACGGCAAGTTTGTCTTGGCCCAGTAAAATATGGTCGGGTGAACCATGGCCAGGAGAATTCTGCCTGCAGGTTGAAGATGCCTGTCGAAAAGATCATTAAAAATACAAAAGGGCCGGCTCATTTTGAGCCGGGCCTGAAATGTTTTTTCGATACAAACGGTTATTGCTTAGAATCCTTCTCCAGGTGCCTGAGGATTACCAAACGGAAGGACGAGCGATGCGTCGAAAATACCTGTGGTTGTTTGTGTTGAGCCTTTTGGTGGCTTGCGGTCAGCAAATTAAAATACAAACACCAGAATTGACCGGTGAAGAGTTACCAGAGTTCTCGGTCACAGAAATTGCTCTGACGGGTCCGCTAGCCAAAAGAGATGCGGAGATCTCAGGGCTTGCCTGGTATGGCGATACATTGATTCTGTTGCCTCAATACCCTGGTTTCGATGGCAATAGTCGTCTCTATGCCTTGCCAAAATCAGAGATAGAGGCTTATCTGGCCACGGACAATCCTGTTCCGCTAAGACCCCAGCCTGTTCCCTTTGTCGATTCGGGAATCACTTCTCTCATCGATGGTTTCCAAGGGTTTGAGGCCATTGCTTTTGCCGGGAATCGCGTTTATCTGACAATTGAGGCGGAGTTGGATGAAGGCATGCTAGGCTATTTGGTGGCAGGGAAAATAACGCCCAACTTGAGCGAGGTGGTGATAGAGACGTCAGTTGTCACCGAAATCCTGCCGCAAGCCAAGCATGACAATAGAACTGACGAAACGCTGTTCATCTATGGTGATACCCTCATTACCCTTTACGAAGTCAATGGGACAAGAGTCAATGAAATGCCCGTTGCTCACCGCTTCGGCTTCGATTTAAATGCCCAGGATCCTTTATCCTTTCCAAACATCGAGTACAGGGTAACTGATGCAACCAGTATTGACGAAAAAGGCTATTTCTGGGTTATCAACTTTTACGATCCCAGAGATGAAAATCTGCAAACCGATACCGATGCTCTCACCGACCGGTTTGGCCGGGGCACCACCCATTCCACTTACGAACAGGTGGAACGTCTCGTTGAGATGCGAATAACCGACGCAGGTGTCAGCCTCACCGATACTCCGCCCCTCTATCTGGAGCTGCTCAGCGACGTTTCCCGTAAATGGGAAGGTGTCGCCCGCTTCAATGACGGCTTTCTTCTGGCAACTGACAAATATCCGGAGACCATTCTTGTTTATGTCGGAAAGTGAAAAACCAGTAAGAGTTTTTGAATCGCCCCTTGGGTTCTTAGATTTCAGTCGTCTCTCCTATCCCTCTCTGAGAGGACTCACCGCTGGTTTACCGCAGACTCAAAAGAAAAGGCCTCGCAGTCGGTAGATTGCGAGGCCTTATATCTTGTGGTGCCCAGGGACAGAATCGAACTGCCGACACGAGGATTTTCAGTTTTGGGTGCTTTGAAAATTAATCTGTTAAATCGATGGCTTAGCCGTTAAAACGATGACTACGGTAGTTGTCGAGTGCTTTTAGACTCAGGGGGGGCTTGGTGCTACGTGCATTGATATTGACGAACGAGAAATATTTGACGAATAAGGCTGAAAGGGCTTTAATACAGTGCTGTAAGGCTTGCGGGTTATAGCTACTATTGAATTTTGAGCCCCACGAGTTACTGAGACGGATTTAAGTCAGATGATATAGACTTTACTAAATAAATACTTTAGGAGACAAAATCAAATGAAGGGCAATATATCCCCAGAACTTATTTCTCAAGGGATACAAAATATAAACGATGCCCAATATATTCGTCAAAATTTTGTAGCGAAGGCCTCCAAAGACGGGCAATACAATATTGCAATATCTGAAGCACAAAAATCGACAGAACTTCTCGTTAAAGGTTTAACGTGCCTTGCTAACAAAAAACCCGCAAAAGGCCACCAACTAACCAAATTAATTCAAGCGTTATCAGACATTATGGAAGCGCGTATTCAGAACATTCCGTTTAGCGCATGGGGATTTAAACAAAATGGAGATGCTTATGTAGTCTATACAGAAGAGGATATGATTGCATTAGGTGAAAGGATAAATAAAGTAACCACTTTAGTGGCCGTTGCGTATGCCCCTGGTATCTCCGAAAAAGAACACAGCGTGAGGCTGAGAATTAGCAATGGAAATGTGGTCGCATATATCGATGAGGAACCTATTCTAAAGATTAAGCACCACAAACAAGAAGGTGGCATTATCATTCAAGACAAAAGAATCAAGCTGCTTGATGCGAAGGAACGTACAAATGCTGTTCGTGAACTAAAGAAATTTGCCAAAAAATTTCCGATAAGAAATGATGCTTTGTATGGATTGCAATCATTTAAGGAGGCTG
>JAUWTX010000074.1 GCA_030614505.1 Desulfuromonadales bacterium | reverse complement strand
TTCCGTCAACCGGTCTGCTTAAGGTTTTCAAGCTGACAAGTGTAGCTGGCGCCTACTGGCGTGGTGACGAAAAGAACGCCATGCTTCAGCGCATTTATGCCACGGCTTTTACTGATAAAAAAGAGCTCAAAAAACACCTGCATCGTATCGAAGAGGCAAAGAAGCGTGACCACCGCGAACTTGGCAAGGAGTTGGACCTTTTCTCCTTTAGTGAAGAGGCTGGCGCCGGCCTGGTACTCTGGCATCCGAAGGGTGCCATGCTGAGAACCTTGATTGAAGATTTTGAGAAGCGTGAGCATCTCAAACGCGGCTACGATATCGTTATGGGTCCGCAGATTCTGCGTACCGAACTCTGGAAAATCTCCGGGCATTTCGATAACTACCGTGAAAACATGTACTTTACTGAAATCGATGAGCAAAGCTACGGCATCAAGCCAATGAACTGCCTGGCTCATATGCTGATTTACAAGTCGAAGAAACGTTCATATCGTGATCTGCCGTTGCGCTATTTCGAGTTGGGAATGGTTCATCGCCACGAGAAGAGTGGGGTGTTGCACGGTTTGTTGCGTGTGCGCGGTTTCACCCAGGATGATGCCCATATCATCTGCATGCCGGAACAGCTTGATGCTGAGATCAAAAATGTCATCAGCTTTGTTCAGGACATTATGGGGGTTTTTGGCTTCGAATATGAACTGGAGCTCTCGACGCGTCCGGAGAAGGCGATAGGATCTGATGAAGATTGGGAGCGTGCCACCCATGCCCTGAAGAGTGCCCTCGATGACACTGGGTTGCTTTACGAAATCAACGAGGGTGACGGTGCTTTCTACGGTCCGAAGATCGATGTCAAGATCAAGGATGCCCTTGACAGGAAGTGGCAGTGTGCTACAATCCAGTGCGATTTTACTCTCCCAGAACGGTTTGATCTCAACTATATCGGGAGTGACGGCGAGAAGCATCGGCCGGTCATGGTCCACCGGGTCATCCTGGGGGCCATTGAACGTTTTGTCGGTGTACTGATTGAGCACTATGCCGGCAATTTCCCGCTCTGGATTGCCCCGGTTCAAGTAAAGGTTCTCAATGTAACTGACAATCAGGCCGCCTACGTTGAGCAGGTATGTGAAGAACTGCGTACTGCAGGCCTCCGCGTTGAGGCTGATTTGCGAAATGAAAAGCTGGGATTCAAGATACGCGAAGCCCAGATGGAAAAAGTCCCTTATATGTTGGTGATCGGCGATCAGGAAATGGCCGCCGGCACTGTGACCGCGCGTCATCGCTCAGGTGAAAATCTGGACCCGATGACCCCCGCGGATTTTATTACGTTCATTCAGGAAGAATGCAGTAAGCATCATTAGGAGGTGCGTCATAGGTAAGGACACGACCAATATCAACCGGGCAATTCGAGCTAGTGAGGTTCGCGTCATCGATGATGAGGCTAATCAGCTGGGTGTCATGGACCTGAACTCTGCATTGCAGGCTGCTGACGAACGGGGCCTTGATCTGGTCGAAGTTTCGCCGACTGCGAAGCCTCCTGTTTGCCGGATCATGGAGTACGGCAAGTATAAATACCAGCAGAGCAAGCGAGCTGCCGAGGCTAAGAAGAAGCAAGTCCGGGTTGAAATTAAAGAAGTTAAGTTGCGCCCCAAAACTGACGAGCACGATTATCAGTTCAAGGTGAAGAATGCCAAGCGCTTCCTCGGTGATGGCAATAAAGTCAAAGTAACGATCATGTTTCGTGGTCGTGAAGTAACTCATCCCGAGTTTGGTCGTCGTATTCTTGAGAGAGTTGCCAAAGATCTTGAGGAGCTTGGCTCGGTAGAAAGCCATCCGAGAATGGCCGGACGTTTCATGAGCATGGTGATCGGCCCCCTGAAGAAATAATAATAACGGTTCACGTCTTATCAGGCTTGCCGTTAAAGATTGATAAATAATAAGGAGAAGAACAATGCCCAAGATTAAGACTAACCGTGGAGCTGCCAAACGTTTCCGTAAGACAGGAACTGGCAAAATCCGTCGTAATAAGGCTTATACCAGCCATATTCTGACCAAAAAGTCGACCAAGCGTAAGCGTGATTTGCGTCACGCGACCTTGGTAGATAAGAGCGATACCAAGAATATCAGCTGTTTGATCCCTTATCTTTAAGGGGCGACAGCCTGTCAACAACTCGTGAACTGTGGGGCTTAATCTCTCCCCCTGCAGATCCGGGTGCGGGGAAACCCGTTTAACTGGTCTTCAAGGAGAATAAGCTATGCCAAGAGTAAAAAGAGGCTTTAAAGCCAGACGTAGACGGAACAAGGTATTAAAACTTGCCAAGGGTTACCGCGGTGCCCGTAGCAAGTTGTTCCGGAGTGCGACAGAAGCTGTAGACCGCGCACTGAATTACGCATACCGTGACCGCCGTGTTCGCAAACGCGACTTTCGAGCACTCTGGATTGCACGGATCAACGCCGCCTCCCGTGATAACGGCCTGTCTTACAGTCGTTTGATTCATGGCCTGAAGCAGGCTGAGATCGCTATCGATCGCAAGATTCTTGCCCAGTTGGCTGTCACCGACCCGTCTGGTTTTGGCTCCATCGTCGAAAAGGCCAAGGCCCAACTTCAGTAACAGCTAAATGTTAAAGAGATGGGGTCTTCCCCATCTCTTTTTTTTTCAGTTCCGGCCTGGCTCTTTGTCAGGCCAAAGTGTTCTTTGGGAGCCCGTTGAGCTTAACGGATCGTAGCAGGTTCTTGTTGGATAGACTGACTCCAGGTTTGGAATATCATGAAAGATAAATTAAAAGAGATCGAAGAAGCGGCGTTGCTGTCAGCGACTGAAGTTGTCACAGAGACAGAGTTGCAGCAAGTGCGTGCGCGTTACCTGGGCCGTAAGGGTGAAATCACTGCCGTGATGAAGGGGATGGGGCAGTTGTCGCCTGAAGAGCGCCCTCTGGTCGGTGTCTTGGCCAATGAGGTCAAAGATCGTCTTGAAGCAGCTTTTTCTGAACGCCAGGAAGCTTTGCGTCAGGAAATTATGCAGCAAAACCTGGCCAACGAAAAGCTTGATGTGACTCTGCCCGGGCGAAAACAGAGACGCGGATACAAGCACCCGATCACTCTTGTGACTGAAGAGATTGTTACAATCTTTGCCTCTCTTGGTTTTGGTGTAGCTGAAGGCCCGGAAATAGAAAAAGACTTCTACAATTTCGAGGCTTTGAATATTCCCAAGGACCATCCTGCTCGTGACATGCAAGATACCTTCTACATTTCGGAGGAAGTGGTGCTGCGTACTCATACGTCGCCGGTACAAATTCGCACCATGCTGGAACATGCACCACCGGTTCGTGTAATTGCCCCCGGAACCGTTTATCGTCGTGACTCCGATATTACCCACAGCCCTATGTTTCACCAGGTTGAAGGGTTTCTGGTTGATCGTAAGGTTACCTTTGGTGACCTCAAGGGGATCTTGACAACCTTTATCAATGAATTCTTCGGCGAAAGCGTTGACGTACGCTTCCGCCCGTCTTTTTTCCCTTTTACGGAACCAAGTGCCGAAGTTGATATTCAATGCGTAATCTGTGGCGGTAGCGGTTGTCGTGTTTGCGGTCAGTCGGGTTGGTTGGAGATTCTGGGTAGCGGTATGATTGATCCAGAAGTATTCAAGTCGGTTAACTACGACCCTGAAGTTTACAGCGGCTTCGCTTTTGGCATGGGTATCGAACGGATCGCCATGCTCAAATATGGTGTCAACGATCTGCGACTCTTCTTTGAGAATGACCTGCGTTTTCTGAAACAGTTTTGAGTAACTTGTGATCCGTTATCTGTAGAAGGTGGATAACATAAGTTCTGTGCCTTACTGTCATCGCCTTTAACTGACAGCAGGCAACTTCCATCTGATAACTCGCTACTGATAACTGATAATAATTAACTATTTACGTCTTTTCGTTTCACAAAGGACTTTAAGTATGAAAGTCACCTTGAACTGGCTCAAGGAATATGTTGATTTCGATCTTTCCGCTGATGAGCTCTCGCACCGTTTGACCATGGCCGGCCTTGAAGTCGATGTCATGGAGCGTCTTGGCGAAGGGCTTGACTCTGTCATTGTCGCTCGACTTGCTGATGTTCAGCCGCATCCCGACGCAGACCGTTTGACTGTCTGTAAGGTGGAAACAGGCAGTGTGACTCAGCAGGTTATTTGTGGTGCCAAAAATCACAAAACCGGCGACCTGGTTGCTCTGGCACAGGTTGGTACTGTGCTTCCAGGCAACTTTAAGATCAAAAAATCTAAAATTCGCGGCCAGGAATCATGCGGTATGCTCTGTTCCGTCAGTGAACTTGGTCTGGCAGATGAGTCCGAAGGGATTTTGATACTGCCACCCGGACTGCTGTTGGGACAGCCGGTTTTCAATGAACTGGGTCTTAAAGACATCATGTATGAAATCGGTTTGACGCCGAACAGAGCCGATTGCCTGAGTGTTGTCGGTGTGGCCCGTGAAGTATCAGCCATGGTCGATGCATCGTTACGTTTGCCAGAGATTGTTGTTACCGAGAATGATAACCTGGCCTCTGAGAAAACTTCGGTGGTGATTGAGGATGCTGACCTTTGTCCCCGTTATGCAGCGCGGCTGATCGAAAACGTAAAGATTGGTCCATCACCTGAATGGCTTGCCCGTCGCCTGGAAGCGGTTGGCATGCGCTCAATTAATAACGTCGTCGATGTTACCAACTTTGTCATGATGGAGTTGGGGCAGCCGCTACACGCTTTTGATTTCAACCTGTTACGCGAAGGCCGGATTGTAGTGCGTCGTGCTCAGGATGGTGAACAGTTTACAACGCTTGATGACCAGGTTCGGACCTTAATTGGCTCCGATCTGATGATCTGCGACGGTGTGGGACCGGTCGCTCTGGCCGGTGTTATGGGTGGGCAAAATTCGGAAGTCAGCCCTGAAACCACGAACATTCTTCTTGAAAGCGCATATTTCAATCCTACTGCCATACGCCGCACCAGTAAACGGTTGGGACTGCATACTGAATCTTCACACCGTTTTGAGCGTGGTACCGACGTTGATATGGTACCAATGGCACTTGATCGTGCCGCTGCCCTGATAGCCGATCTGGCTTCGGGAACGATTGCTCATGGTGTCGTTGATGTCTATCCAGTGGATTTGATCCGCCGGGCTATCACGATTACAGCCTCGCACACCAGCCAGGTTCTTGGCCTTGAAATTGATGCTGACGGTATTTGCAACAGGCTTAACGCAATCGGCCTGAAATGTGATTTGATAGTCGATCAACATGACGGCGCGGTCAATGTTGAAATCCCCCATTTCCGTCCAGACCTTGAGCGCGAAATTGACTTAATTGAAGAAGTTGCCCGTCTGATCGGCTACGATCAGATCCCTGTGACTATGCCGGTCAGCAGTCTGAACTGCCAGCCGCTCCCTGTTCATCTCTCTCTGGCAAGCCAGGTTCGTGACCAAATGGCGCAGATGGGCTATGCTGAAATTATCAATTATTCGTTTTTCAATGCAGACTGTCTCAAAAAGCTTGGTCTGGATGAGACAGATCCACGTTGGCAGTGTGTCCAGGTTCTCAACCCATTGACAGAAGAGCAGGGGAGCATGCGTACCACCTTGGTCCCAAGTCTGCTTGAGACAGCTGCACGTAACCTGGCTTATCGTAGTGAAGATCTGGCTCTCTTCGAGCTTCGTCCCGTGTTTCAATCTGTCGATGGCACCGATCTTCCTCACGAAAATCTACGTATGGTAGCATTCCTCTGTGGCAAACGTGAACCACTGGGCTGGGCTCAGTCATCAGAAAATAGCGATTTCTTTGATATGAAAGGGGTTGTTGAACAGCTTCTGACTGATTTGCGAATCACCAACGTAAACTGGAAATCCGGACATGATGAACATTTCTATCATCCTGGGAAATCATGCGCACTTTATCAGGGTGAACGACTGCTTGGTACGCTGGGTGAACTTCATCCGGAAGTTTCGCATAATTTCGATCTGGGCCAGTCAGCGATTCTTTGTGATCTGGATGTAGAAGCACTTATTGAACTGAGCGGCGGCACGGTGAAGTTTCAACCTTTGTCGCGGTATCCGGATGTTCAGCGCGACTCTGCCTTTCTGGTTGATGCTGAGATCTCTGCACAACAGGTATTCGCAGTCCTTGGCCAGGTCAGGCTTAAAAATCTGGAGAGTATAGAGCTTTTTGATGTTTATTGCGGGGAGGGTGTTCCTGCTGGCAAGAAGAGCCTGGCTATTCGTGCTTGTTACCGTGCTCCGGACCGGACCTTGACCGATGAGCTGATTCAGAATCTCCATGGAAAGCTGATTAAGGCTATGGAAAAGCAACTTGGTGCAGAGCTTCGTTAAAAATTCTATTGCTTAGCATGCTCAGGCTGTGATATAAAAACCTGAAAATTCGGGTAGATATCTATTAGGAGGTGGATTCATATGACTAAGGCGGACCTAGTCGAAAACGTGTATCTGAAGACCGGTTTCTCCAAAAAAGAATCCGCTGAGATCGTTGAAATGGTTTTCGATATTATGAAAACCACTCTTGAGACGGGTAGTAAGATTAAAATAGCCGGTTTCGGTAATTTTGTCGTCAAGGACAAAGCTACACGCCGCGGTCGTAATCCTCAGACCGGTGATGAAATTGAAATTTCTTCTCGTCGGATCCTGACCTTCAAACCGAGCCAGGTGCTTAAGGCTGCGATTAATGGGTCGGAGGGCTAAAGCTGGTCCGCTCCGCCATCTCCGGGGGTTCGGCGCATGGACTTTCAGATTCCAGACAAACTCTATTACAAGATCGGTGAAGTTGCTAAATTCACCGGCATTAAAACTCATGTTCTTCGCTATTGGGAGACAGAGTTCAAATCTATTCGCCCAAACAAGAGCCGCAGCAACCAAAGGCTCTATCGAAAGCGGGATATCGAACTCATCCTGCGCCTGAAAGACCTCCTCTACAATCAAGGATTTACCATTACCGGTGCCCGCAAAAAATTGCGTGAGAAACCGGCAAAAAGCGTTGGAAAATCCGTTGCAGAGCCTTCTGCAACAGATCAGTTGGCGTTGCCCCTCGCCGGCTCTTACGATCCGAAAATGCTCAAGGAGATTCGTCAGGATATTCTGCGTCTCAAAAAGAGTCTGGAAGTCAAACTTTGAGCTACTACAGTCTTTCTTTATCCTGAAATAACCTCTGTGTTGATTTTACTCACAAATGATGACGGAATCCATTCTGCAGGACTGCAGGCACTAGCAGACCAACTGCAGCCTCTGGGCAGGATTGCTGTGGTTGCTCCCGACCGCGAACGGAGTGCTATAGGTCATGCTTTGACCTTGCATGCACCTTTGCGCGCTGATGAGATCGCCAGAGACCGTTGGGCTGTCAGTGGCACCCCGACGGATGCTGTCAGTCTTGGCATACAAAGCCTTTTAAAAGAAAATCCTGACCTGCTGATATCCGGAATCAACAAAGGCGGCAATATGGGTGACGACCTGACCTACTCAGGCACGGTTGCGGCGGCAATGGAAGCGACCCTGATGGGTGTTCCGGCGATTGCAGTTTCTCTTGCTGCGCAGAGTTTTAAATATGATGACTTTGCCGGCGCGGCGAGTGTCGCCAGGCAAATGGCAGAAACTGTTCTTGAACATGGTTTGCCTGCAGACACCTTTCTTAATATCAATGTCCCGGCAGGTAAACCTCTTGGCGTTCGTCTGACCAGACAGGGCAAACGGATTTACGAAGATGCCGTGGTGGAGAATCGTGACCCCAGAGGACGTTCCTATTACTGGATTGGTGCTGGCGAACTCGGCTTCCAGAATCTGGAAGGGACGGATTTCCATGCTGTGCATAATGGTTACGTCTCGATCACACCATTGCATCTTGATTTAACCAATTATGCAGCAATGGATCGTCTACGCCAGTGGCAACTGGAAGAGATGTCACTGGACATTGGCAATGCTAGTAGCCGCCGGCCCAACAAGGAACAAGCTCAATGAGCTGGCTGCAAGTTCGCCTTTTTAGCCCAGATTTCAGCTC
>JAUWTX010000141.1 GCA_030614505.1 Desulfuromonadales bacterium | reverse complement strand
GGCTGATAACTCCAGGGGATAAAAGCAGTGAAACCACCCTGCTCCGGCTGCAACTCACGAACCCGGAACAGGTGCTCGACGATATCTTCAGGCCTCTCACTTACACCGAACATCATGGTCGCTGTGGTCGGCATACCAAGTTTATGAGCTTCGCGCATCACGGCTGCCCACTGTTGCCAACCGATCTTGTTAGGCGAAATCTCCTGACGAACCGCATCGACCAGAATCTCGGCCCCACCACCTGGTAGAGACTGTAGACCGACGTGGTGCAAGCGTACGAGACAGTCAGCCATTGATATTCCAGAGAGCTTGGCGATATGCACAATCTCGGCAGGCGACAGAGAGTGGATTTGCACCGTCGGAAAACGATGACGGAGTTGGCGAAAGAGGTCTTCAAACCAGTCGATTTTCAGGTCGGGATGCAACCCTCCCTGCATCAGCAGTTGCGTGCCACCGCTATTAACCAACTCCTGGACCTTACTGAAGATTCGCGTATAACTGAGCACGTAAGCATCAGGATGGGTCTCATCGCGGTAAAACGCACAGAACTTGCATTTCGAGGTGCAAACGTTGGTGTAGTTGACGTTGCGGTCGACGACAAAAGAGACGCAACCTTCCGGATGCATGCGGCGGCGCACTCCGTCAGCTAACTTGCCCAGGCTGATCAGATCGGCCTCAGTCAACAACCAGAGAGCCTCAGTGCGATCGAGTGCTTGTTTGATTTCCAACTTATTTTTGATCTGCGTGAGCATGTACTTTTCAGCCTGAAGTCCAGTTTAGAATCAATTTAAAATTGATAATTCAAAATCCAAAATCAGTTACGAGTCAATAGATTCGCAACTCCTGATAAAGCGTATCCCGCTCCACCGGCAGCTTCCCCGCCTTGTGAATCAAAGCAACAAGCTGGTCTTTGCTTAACTGCTGGGGCGAATCGGCCCCGGCATCATGACCGATCTGTTCTTCGACCACCGTACCGTCGATGTCGTTGACACCAAAAGCGAGAGAGACCTGGGACACTTTCAAACCAAGCATGACCCAATATGCCTTGATGTGCCGGAAATTATCGAGATAGATCCGGCTGACAGCCAGAGTCTTAAGTGCATCGACACCACCAACGCCTTTAGCACCCGGCACCCGAGTATTGTCCGGCTGAAAAGCCAACGGGATAAAAGCCTGGAAACCACCGGTTCGGTCCTGCAGCTGACGCAATCTGGCGAGATGATCAACACGGTCGGCATAGGTTTCAACATGGCCGAAAAGCATGGTGGCGTTGGTCTTTAAGCCGGTCTGGTGGATCTGCTCGGTAACTTCCAGCCAGCGCTCACCAGTAATTTTTTCCGGACAGATCTGCTTGCGCACTTCTGGGGCAAAAATCTCTGCGCCCCCACCCGGCATTGAATCGAGCCCAGCAGCTTTCAATTCAGCAATGACATCAACTGGAGATTGCCCGGTGAGCTTGGCAAAATAGTCAATCTCTACGGCAGTAAACGCCTTGATGTGCAATTCCGGGCTATCCGCCTTGATGGCCGCCATAACCTCCAGGTAAAAATCGAAGGGAAGGTCGGGGTGAAGGCCACCAACCATGTGGATTTCCGTTGCACCAGCAGCACTTGCGTCGGCAGCACGCTTGAGGATGTCATTAATCGCCAGGGTATAGCCACCGTCCTCATCTTCATGTTCACGACTGAAGGCACAGAAGGTACAGCGGTTAACACAGATATTGCTGTAATTGATATGTCGATTGACGTTGAAATAGACTTTGACACCATTAGCGCGCCAGTTAGCCAAGGCGGCCAGTTCGCCTACAGCAAGAAGATCGTCACATTCAAAAAGAGCCAAGGCTTCATCGTCGGAGATGCGTGTTCTCGCTTCAATTTTTGCACGTATATTTTTAAAAAGATTGATCATTATGTTTATTCTGTTTTTTCTTGCAGGGGAAATAGTAAAGATCAAAACCGTCGGTGTTGATCTTTTGTCTTGATTGTATCTTTCCGGCACCAGCAAAAACCATTACTTCGCTTCACCCCAGCGCTCAAAAAGTGAGTGCTCAACACCTAGCTGATCAAGCACCTTACCAACCACAAAATCCACCAGGTCATCTATTTTTTCCGGACCATGATAAAACCCTGGCATCGCCGGCAAAACAACAGCGCCGGCCCGGGAAAGACGTAGCAAATTCTCCAGATGAATAGTATTAAAAGGCGTCTCGCGCGGCACCAGGACCAACGAGCGACGCTCCTTGAGCATAACATCAGCGGCCCGTTCCAG
This sequence comes from Desulfuromonadales bacterium, assembly GCA_030614505.1. Lineage (GTDB taxonomy): Bacteria > Desulfobacterota > Desulfuromonadia > Desulfuromonadales > BM103 > M0040. Next base: position 3,762 of record JAUWTX010000141.1, on the reverse strand, counting down.
CAGGTTGCCACTCAACCCGGCAGCAATCCTGCCGACAGTCCCCATGGAACAGGGAATAACAATCATGGCAGCTGCGGCGGCAGAACCACTGGCAGCACCCGCCCAGAAGTCATCAATGGCCAGACAATCAACGGCAATACTGGCAAAATGTTCCTGTACCTGGTGACGCTGCTCGTCAATATCAGAGGACCAGTCAAGTCCGGTTTCATGATAAAGAACCTGACGACCCGCAGAAGTTAAAATCAGACTGACACGTTCACCGGCTTGCAGTAATTCATTGGTCAGCCGTAGGCCATAGACCGAGCCGGATGCCCCGGTTATGGCAACAATAAAATGTCTTATTTTATGATTTTTCACAGGCACTAGTGTCACGTCAATGATGAAATGGCGTAATACAACGCAGTTATTTTTTGTGCCGGCAAGGCATGTCTTGAGTTGCATAGTTGTCACTACGCGGCTCAAGACATAACGAAGCTGGCGCGGAAAAGAGCAAGTTGGATGCGTCAGTTCGTCGTTGACGCGGCACGAGTTCTTCCCGGATCAAAGCAGAGCATCCACAAGGGTGAAGAGGAAAATAGTCACGCTGATATAACCGTTCATATTGAAAAAAGCTGCATCCAGACGTGACAGATCGTCGGGACGTACCAGCAGATGCTCATAAATCAACAGCCCTGCCACCACCACCACGCCGATCAGATAAATAAGCCCCAGCCCCTCACTGAAAACCAGCACCAGCAGCAGGGACACCATGGCCACATGGAACAAGCGAGCAATCAGGAACGAGCGTTCGACACCGAAACGGGACGGAATCGAAAAGAGACCTTTATCCCGATCGAACTCATAGTCCTGCAAGGCATAGAAGATATCAAAACCGGCCACCCAGAAGAGGACGGCCAGGCCAAGCACTACGACCGGCCAGCCAATATCGCCACGCAGTGCGATCCAGGCGCCAATTGGCGCTGCCGCGAGGCAGATGCCCAGAATAATATGGGCCATGGATGTAAAGCGTTTGCAGTAACTGTACAGGGCAAGAAAGAAGATTGCTACCGGTGCCAATTGCAGGCAGAGAGGGTTAAGCATCCAGGCAGCCAGCAAAAGCAAGGCAAACGCCCCCAGCACCAGCAGCCAGGCTTCTCCCATGGCAACCTTGCCTGCCGGCAGATGACGTTCAGCGGTACGTGGATTATCTGCATCAATCCGGGCATCAATGATGCGGTTCAAACCCATCGCTCCGGTACGGGCACCGACCATAGCGAGACAGATCCAGAAGACCTGAGCAAAGGTTGGCGCAATTCCACTAGCCAACGAAGCCAGCAGCATCCCCATCAGGGCAAAAGGGAAGGCAAAAACCGTGTGGGAGAATTTGATCATCTCCAACAGGGTGGTCAGTTTGGTCCAGGCATTATTTGTCATTGATGTGTCCATAGGAAAATCAGTTTACAACGCTTCCAACACAGGTTCAAGCAAAGCTGATGCTCATCCACTTCATGGGGTTTGCAGATACATCAAATATTACTCAAGGTCAAATGCAGCCCAGACAGGTGCATGGTCAGAAGGCTTTTCCATGGACCGGATATCATAATCAATTCCTGCGCCTACACAATGATCAGCGAGAGGCGAACTGGCCATAATCAGATCGATACGTAAGCCTCGTGGCGGTAATGCCTCGAAGCCTCGGCTACGATAATCAAACCAGCTGAATTGATCATTTGTTTCAGGATGACATTTGCGGAAGGTATCCACGAGACCCCAGTCATACAGTCGCCCCAACCACTCCCGCTCTTCAGGCAGGAAACTGCACTTACCAGTGCGCAGCCAGCGTTTGGCATTGTCAGCACCAATGCCGATATCATTATCATCGGGTGCAACATTTACATCGCCAACGACCAATAACCATTCTTTAGGATTTTCCCGATTTGTCAGGTGAGAGGACAAATCCTCATAGAAACGGGCCTTGTTCGGAAACTTGATCGGATGATCACGACTCTCCCCTTGTGGGAAATAACCATTGATCACGCGTAAAACCTGACCGTTGTCCAGAGGATAACTGGCAGCAAGAAGTCGTCTCTGAGCATCTTCTGCATCGGTCGCAAAACCGTACTGCACTTCATCAGGCTTGTTGCGGCTCAGAATAGCCACGCCATAGTGAGTCTTCTGTCCGAACCAGACCGCATGGTAACCGAGTTCTTCGATAGCCTGTTTGGGAAAATCCGCATCCTGCACTTTGGTCTCTTGCAAGGCGATTATTTCCGGCTGGTGCTTATCTATCACCGCCTTGATCTGGTGTAGACGGATACGAATACTATTAACGTTAAAAGATATAATTTTCACAAGCGTTCCTTTTTATTTAAGGCCGTCTCTCTCGTTTCACAACTGGTTCTTTCAATTCATGACAATGGCCCCAGGTCAAACTCTCGCCATCTTTTCATCAGTTTATTCAGAGTATTCTGGTCGGATCGAACGACAGGATTTCGATATGACCGCCTTGCGTCAACAACCATTTTATCGCCATTAATCCAGACACTATTTGTCCAGGAATCAGCATTTATAACTCGCCAGTAAACATTTGAGTCCTTGTGTAGATCACTGTCTTTGTCTAACAAGACAATAAGCCGTGAGTTCCGCAGAAGCGTACTCTGCCATAGCGCCTTGCTGATCTCTTCCAGTGGGAGCTTTGCGGCATCTACCGACACCATTGCGGCACGATGGTAAATCCCTTCCAACGGCATATGTATATCCACAATCCATGGATGGTCGTGTTGCAGCAATGGCAACAACAACCGTTCTGCAGCCTGCGCGAGATACATGTTTTCCATTGGCGGAGGGCCAACCACAGTACAGGGGTAAACAGCATCTTTTCTAATATATATGCTTTTGACTCTGACAACTGGAGCGGGAGAGGCAGGGACATAATATCCGGTATGATTCGCAAAAGGTCCTTCAGGTTGTTCGTCTCCAGGCAAGACCTCTCCCTCTATAACAATCTCTGCATTTGACGGCACACGAAGGTCTGAACACTGACACTGCGTCATTGAGATTGATTGTCCGGTCAGGTAACTGGCAAATTCTATTTCAGATACAGCGGCAGGGAGTGAAACACCAGCACACCAGGTTAAAACCGGTGGGCCGCCAAAAACAATGGCAACTGACATGGCTTTGCCTCGTGCATGCCAGTCCTCCATATGTGAACCGCCACCAGAACCGGGATGGCAACGAATCAGCGTAGTGAGTTTGTCCAGTATCTGTACTCGGTACATGCCGCAATTCTGTTGGCTGCTATCAGGACCACGAGTAAAAACTTGCCCGAGCGTTAGATAACGGCCACCATCATCTGGCCAGGAATGTAAGGCGGGGAGAGCACCCAAGCCCTGTTCGCTCATATCGATAGCGAAGCACGGCGCAACACCGGAGCAAACTGTTTCGGAATTGATATTTTGCGTTAAGCTCGCTAATGCTTTGGCAGAATCCTTTTCATTACTCAACTTGAGGTCATCACGCAACTTTTTTGCTAATTGCTCTAAATCATCCGCACCCAGCGCCATGGCTACCCGTTGTTGTGAACCAAACAGATTTGCTGCCAGGGGGATTTTCGAACCCATCACTTTCTCGAACAGCAATGCCCGTTTATTGCCGGCACCTTTGCACACCTGATTAATAATGGCAGCTGTTTCCAGATAAGGATCAACGGAGGTCTTCACCCTGACAAGGTCACCAACTTCTTCAAGATGCGTAATAAATTGTTGCATGTCCGAATAAAACATT
>JAUWTX010000170.1 GCA_030614505.1 Desulfuromonadales bacterium | reverse complement strand
TAAGATTTCTGCAGACCCTTAAGCGGAGGATACCATGGCTGATTTGCCCCTGATCATCTGGTTCGAAGAACTCCGTTTGCTGGACGTTCCCCTGGTGGGTGGGAAAAATGCGTCTCTAGGCGAGATGGTGTCGCAGCTCGCGCCCAAAGGTGTTAGGGTGCCTGGCGGTTTTGCAATTACCGCTCATGCCTATCAACTGTTCCTCAGCGAGAGTGGCTTGGGCGAGAAACTGAACAGGCTTCTGGGCGAGCTTGACAGTGCCTCTTTAAGCAACCTCTCTCAAACCGGGCGCAGGATCCGCCGGGCAATGCTTGCGACTGTATTGCCTGAAAAACTCGAACAGGAAATCCGCAAGGCTTATGCCCTGATGGAACAGAGATACGGCAAGGATTGCGACGTTGCCGTACGTTCGAGTGCGACTGCGGAAGACCTGCCGGATGCGTCTTTTGCCGGTCAGCAGGAGACCTACCTGAACATCTGCAGTTCCGAAGAATTGCTGGACGCCTGCCGCCGCTGCTTTGCCTCCCTGTTCACCAATCGTGCAATCTCATACCGACAGGATAAAGGCTTCGGACAGCTGGATGTCGCCCTTTCCATCGGGGTGCAGAAGATGGTGCGTTCCGACAAGGCTTGTGCAGGAGTCATGTTTACCATCGACACCGAAACCGGGTTTCCCGATGTCGTCCTGATTAATGCCGCCTGGGGCCTTGGTGAAAATGTGGTGCGAGGGGCCGTCAACCCCGACGAGTATTATGTTTTCAAACCCACGTTGAAAGAGGGGTTTCGACCTGTGATCAGCAAGGAGATTGGCAGTAAGAAGCGGAAAATCGTCTATACTGAGGAGGGCGGTAAGGGAACAACCCGCGAGATATCTGTTCCTGTCGAAGATCGGCAGCGGCTTTGCCTTGATGAGGGCGAACTGCTTGAACTGGCGCGGCTGGCCTGCACTATTGAGGATCATTACGGTCGTCCCATGGATATTGAATGGGCCAAGGATGGTGAGAGTGGCGAGTTGTTTATCGTCCAGGCACGACCGGAAACTGTGCAGGCTGCCAGACAGGTCCAGATCCTCGAGACGTATCGGTTGAAAGAGCAGGGAGAGGTTCTTGCCGAGGGCAAGAGCGTGGGGAGTAAGATCGGGGCTGGCCCGGTCATGGTGATCAGGGACCCCCATCAGATCGAACGTTTCGAAGCTGGCAGCGTGCTGGTGACTGACATAACGGATCCGGATTGGGAGCCGGTTATGAAAAAAGCCGTGGCAATCGTGACCAACCGGGGTGGCAGGACCTGTCATGCGGCCATTGTCAGTCGTGAACTTGGCATCCCCTGCGTCATCGGCACTGGAAATGGCACCGCCCGTATCCCGGAAGGAGAGCAGGCCACCGTTTCCTGCGCTGGTGGTGATGTCGGTCGGGTTTACAGGGGCTTGCTCGATTTTGATGTGGAAAAGGTGGATATCGGGACTCTCCAACGTCCCCGGACCCAGGTTATGATGAACTTGGCTAACCCGGAGCAGGCACTGGCCCTGTCACGCATTCCAAATGATGGTGTCGGCCTGGCGCGGATCGAATTTATCATCAACAACGTGATCCAGGCTCATCCCATGGCGCTGCTTTACCCGGAGAAGGTGGAGGACAGGAAATCCCGGGAACAGGTTAGAACCCTGATCGCCGGCTATGCTGATGGCGGGGAGTTCTTCTGCGATAAACTGGCTCAGGGAGTGGCGATCATCGCTGCGGCCTTTTACCCCCACGATGTCATTGTGCGGATGAGCGACTTCAAGACCAACGAGTATGCCGGGCTGCTGGGGGGCGCATCCTTTGAGCCCGAGGAGTCCAACCCGATGATCGGCTTTCGGGGCGCTTCCCGCTATTACGATGAGCGTTATCGGGAAGGCTTCCTCCTTGAGTGCCGAGCCATGAAGAGGGTTCGTGAAGAGATGGGCCTCTCCAACGTCAAGCTGATGATCCCTTTTTGCCGAACAGTCGAGGAGGGGCAGCGGGTGCTTGACGTCATGCGGGAGGCCGGCCTGGAACGGGGTCAGGCAGGCCTCGAGGTTTATGTCATGTGTGAGATCCCCTCCAACGTGATCCTTGCGGAAGACTTTGCTGAGATCTTCGACGGTTTTTCGATCGGCTCGAATGACCTCACGCAGCTTATTCTCGGTCTTGATCGCGATTCGGAAATCGTCGCCCACCTCTACGATGAGCGGAATGCCGCAGTGAAAAGAATGATTGCCGATGCCATCAGACGGGTGCACGCTGCCGGCCGCAAGATCGGAATCTGCGGCCAGGCTCCAAGCGATTATCCCGAGTTTGCCGAGTTCCTGGTGGAATGCGGGATCGACAGTATCTCTCTCAACCCGGATACAGTTCTGTCCACAACCCTGCATCTTCTCGAAGTTGAAGACAAAATTCAGAGGTTATAAATGAAGTCATAGAGAATCAACTTGGTCTAGTGAAAGTGCTGGTCGAATTGCGCCCCTTGGCGGTGATTAAGGGCTAGGTTCCAGGATGCATAGGGCATGTTTACCTAATGATTGGTTGCATGTTATCTCTTTCGTAACCGTTCACCGGGGGCACTAAAGGTGCCGCTGAACGCTTACACTCTCTTAAACAATGAACTAATGAGGAGGGTTTGTATGACAAAACAACAATCTTTTACAAAAATAGAAAATGAATTACTTCCGAGATTCAGGAGAAGAATGGGGACTGCCGAATCCACTGAAGATGTGAAGAAGTTTTATATCTATACCATACAGGATCTCTTTAATCGGGTCTTTTCCGGTAAAATTGACCTGGAATACGGAGATGTTGTCCTGCTCCCGGATCAGACCCCCTCATTCTCGTTTAACGAACGTATACAGGGCAAGGAGGATTTCACTATTGTCTGGAACAATTCGGACCTTTCCCATGTTGTTTCACGTTTTACGGATTCGGCTTTGAAACATTTAATACATTTGGAGAAAAACCCGGCGAAAACCGAGTCAAAGATCAGGATGTAAGCGAGTATCTGTATTTAATTTTTTCGGTGCTTAATGCGTACTCTACGCGAAAACGGCAAGTTAGGGTGCGCACTGCGCATCATTTACGGCGACAGCCTGCCTCTGTCTTGCGATCCGGAGCCCATAGCAGAGGGTCCTAAGATGGACACACCTCTAATGTATACGTGAAGGGTGATAGTTTCTCGTCCTACGGACTTGCTGCCGCTTGCATCCTGCCTTCTTCCACATCCACACCAATCAACAGCATGATCCCCGCAATAAAAAATAGGGCCAGGGCCAGAATGGCTATCCGATTGGAACCGGTCATCTCGATCAGTATGGCGAAGGTGAGTGGTCCGAGAATCGAGGCAAATTTCGAGCTGATGGCGTAAAAGCCAAAAAACTCGGCACTCCGTTGTTTAGGGACCATGCTGGAGAAAAGCGAGCGACTATGGGCTTGGCTGCCGCCGAGGACGATAGCGACCGCGAAGCCGAGAATCCAGAACTCAACAGCGCTGTTCATGACCGAGGCGTACACAGTGATTGCGGTAAAGAACAGCAGGCTGACCATTACCGCACGTTTGGTATTGAAGCGACCGGCCAGTCGCGAGAAGAGCAAGGCTCCGGGCATGGCGACGAACTGGATCATCAGGAAACAGCCGAGAATCGTGCCGGTTCCCAGACCAAGTTCTTCACGGGCGAAGATTGCTGAGACTGCGATGATTGTCTGAATGCCGTCATTGTAGAGAAGGAAGGCAATCAGGAAACGTCCGAGATGACGGTAACGGCGCATGTCGGAGAAGGTTTTTAAATAATCACGTGGTGTACGCAGCGTATGAACGGTACCTGTCGTAACAGTAACCCCTTTTAGCCAGACAAAGGCCGGCAGGGCAAAGCCAATCCACCAGACACCGGTGAGCAGAAACCCGAACCGGGTTGCGGCCCCTTTGTCGGCAAATCCCAACCAGGCGTGTTGCTGGATAATCAGGAAGACGATCAGCAGCATCAAGCCGCCACCCAGATAGCCGAAGGCAAAACCACGTGCTGAAAGCTGGTCGGCATTATGACCGGATGTCAAATCGGGGAGATAGGCATTATAGAAGATGTTCCCGGCTGCAAAGCCGATATTACCAAGAATGAAAAGTGCTATTGCCAACAGATATTGGCCCGGTCCGGCGAAGTAAAGACCGCAAGTGGCGAGAGAACCGAGTAGACAGAAGATGATCAGAAGCCGCCGCCGCCAGCCTCGTCGGTCGGCCAGGTTGCCGAGGCTTGGAGCCGCTACGGCGACAAGAACCATCGACAGTGAAATGACATAACCCCATAAGGCTGTTGCAGGGACCGGTTGCGAGCTCCAGAAGAGATCAGCGCCACGATCCGGGACCAGGCTTGCGAAGTAAACAGGCAGAACTGCAGCGAGAATCACTGTAGCAAAGGCTGAGTTTGCCCAGTCGTAGATGCACCAGCCGAGCTGCTCTTTGTTGGCGACGAGTTGTCGCAAATCATCTCTCCCTTGGTAAACCCGGGACAAGGAACGCGGGACGCGGAACGCGAAAATCGATAATGAACTGAAACTCCATGAAAAAGCAGCTAGCGCAACCAATCTGACGGTTGCTATTCCAAAAGGGTTTAACCTCGTTCCTCGTCCCGCGTCCCTCGTTCCGAGGTTGTGCGATAAGCACAACCATCCGGCAACCAGTCAACCTGCCGAACGACTTCAGGTGTCAGTTTGACACATCCCTCTCCGACATCGAGGCGTTTATGGTAAACCCGGCATTCACGACTGATGACGTCCAGATGACGACAGGGGATCCTGGTGGTTACAAATTGACCATTGAGATCAACCGTTTTCTCAAAACAGCAGAGGCCACAGCGTTTGCAGGTCTCTTCCCATGATGTCATCATTGTGACCAGCTTTTCATTATTGAGGCTCGGTTGTCATTTGTTGAGGCAGGGCAATCAGAATACGTTGTTGATAGCTCACAACCTGTGTCGGCCCGCTACCATCGATGAGTTGCCAGAAAAGTTCCGAGACCGGATGACCTTTGCTGGCAATGGCATCCTTCTCCTGCTGATGCCAGATCCTGGCCAGTTCCAGGGCTCTCTGCGGGGTCTGGCGGCCGAAGCTGACAGCCAGGAACGCAGGCACATCACCGAGGCCATAAGGGTCGACCGGTTCTCGCATCGAGACCAGAACCGGGCCATTGGGCAGGTCATCCTGCAACTCCAGGCGACGGAGATAAGCATCATTCAACTTAAAATCATAAGGTTGACGGCCCAGGCTTACCAACGATTGCGGCTTCTCCGCAGGC
>JAUWTX010000057.1 GCA_030614505.1 Desulfuromonadales bacterium | reverse complement strand
GCTTACGATTTCGGCATTAAACGCAATATCTTGCGCAACCTGGTCAGCAAGGGGTGCGCTGTAACTGTTGTGCCTGCAGCCACTTCGGCTGAGGAAGTCCTATCGATGCAACCAGATGGCGTATTCCTCAGTAACGGCCCGGGCGATCCTGAGCCGATTACTTATGCTCAGGAGAATATCCGTCAACTGCTTGGCAAGGTGCCGTTGTTTGGTATCTGCCTTGGTCACCAATTACTTTCAATCGCCCTGGGCGGATCCACCTATAAGTTGAAATTCGGCCACCGTGGCGGCAACCAACCCGTCCGGCGCGGAGAGGGACATAATGTAGAAATCACCTCGCAGAACCACGGCTTCGCCGTTGATGCCGAATCCTTGCAGGAAGATGCTGTCATCACCCATATCAATCTCAACGACAACACAGTAGAGGGCCTGCACCACAAGGTCTTGCCGGCCTTTTCGGTGCAATATCATCCCGAGGCGTCGCCGGGTCCCCATGACGCCAACTACCTGTTCGGTGAATTCATCAAAATGATGGAAAAAGAGAAAGACCGTGGCGTATAGCGCGTCGCGAGAAGCAAGAATATCTCAATGATTTTTCGCGCCACGCGCCACCCGCTACGCGCTACTAAGGAATCAAGATGCCCAAAAGAACTGATATTAAGAAAATTCTGATCGTCGGCGCCGGCCCAATTGTCATCGGCCAGGCTTGCGAGTTTGACTATTCCGGCACTCAAGCCTGCAAGGCGTTGAAGGAGGAGGGCTACGAAGTCATCCTGCTCAATTCCAACCCGGCTACGATTATGACCGATCCCGACTTTGCCGACCGTACCTATGTCGAACCGGTGAATCCGGAGACGCTGGCGCGCATCATTGCCAAGGAGCGGCCGGACGCACTGCTGCCGACTCTCGGTGGCCAGACTGCGTTGAACTGTGCCGTCGCCGTTGCCAAAGACGGCACGCTCGACAAGTACGGCGTTGAGTTGATTGGCGCCAAGTTGCCTGCGATTGAAAAGGCTGAAGACCGCACGCTGTTCAAAGAGGCGATGGAGAATATAGGTATCGCCGTTCCCGAATCCGGTCTTGCCCATAACCGTCAAGAGGCGATGGAGGTTCTTGAAGAAATCGGCTTTCCTGTCATCATCCGGCCGTCGTTCACCCTTGGCGGCACCGGCGGCGGGATCGCCTATAACATGGAAGAATTTGAGCAGATTGCCATAACCGGCATCGATGCTTCGCCGACCGATGAGATTCTGATCGAAGAATCGGTTATCGGCTGGAAAGAATTTGAGCTCGAAGTCATGCGTGACACAGCGGACAATGTGGTGATCATCTGCTCGATCGAAAATCTCGATCCGATGGGTGTTCATACGGGTGATTCGATCACAGTGGCCCCGGCGCAGACCTTGACCGACAAGGAATATCAACTACTGCGTGACGCCTCGATCCGCATCATTCGTGAGATTGGTGTAGAGACTGGTGGCTCGAACATCCAGTTTGGCATCAACCCGGATGATGGCCGTATGGTGGTCATTGAAATGAACCCGCGCGTGTCGCGTTCTTCGGCTCTGGCTTCGAAGGCGACAGGTTTTCCGATTGCCAAGATTGCCGCCAAGCTTTCCATTGGCTACACCCTTGATGAAATACCTAATGACATCACGCGTGAAACCTACGCATCCTTCGAACCGACCATCGACTATGTGGTCACCAAGATGCCGCGCTTTACCTTTGAAAAGTTCCCCCAGGCTGATGCCACCTTGACGACCCAGATGAAGTCGGTTGGCGAAGCAATGGCGATTGGTCGTACTTTTAAGGAAAGTCTGCAGAAAGCGTTACGCTCGCTGGAGATTGGTTCCTGCGGTTTTGAAAGCCGTCTGTTTGATGAATCACAGGAAGTGCTACGAACTCTGGAAGAATCCGAGTTGCGCGATCTGGAGGATAAACTCAGGATTCCGAACTGGGAACGTATCTGGTTTCTCGCAGATGCGCTACGGGCAGGTTTCTCCATCGACAAAATCTTTTCACTGACTTATATCGATCGTTGGTTCCTCTACCATATCGCCCATATCGTGGCAATGGAGGATCGTCTGGTCAAAGCGGCTGGTCTTCTTGAACAGCCAGATGGTGAAGTCTTTGGTGCCCTGCTGCGCGAAGCCAAACAGATGGGGTTTGCTGATCTGCGTCTGGCACGACTCTGGAATATCCATGAGGACCGGGTTCGTGAACTGCGTTATCGCCTCAATATCAGACCTGTCTACAAGCGGGTGGATACCTGTGCCGCTGAATTTGAAGCCTATACACCATACCTCTACTCGTCCTACGAAGAGGAGTGTGAAGCAGCACCCTCTGATCGCCGAAAAATCATCATCCTTGGCGGCGGCCCGAACCGTATCGGCCAGGGGATCGAATTCGATTACTGCTGTGTACACGGAGCTTTTGCGCTTAGTGAAGATAGCTTTGAAACCATCATGGTTAACTGCAACCCGGAGACGGTTTCAACCGATTACGACACTTCGGATCGTCTCTATTTCGAACCTTTGACCTTTGAAGATGTCCTTGAAATCGTCAATGTTGAGAAACCTGAGGGTGTTATCGTCCAATTCGGTGGCCAAACTCCGCTCAAGCTGGCAATTGCTCTGGAAGAGGCAGGTGTACCGATAATCGGTACGAGTCCCGATGCCATCGACCGAGCCGAAGATCGCGAGCGCTTTCAGGCGTTGCTGAACAAGCTAGGCCTTAAACAGCCCGACAATGGCATTGCCCGTTCTGTTGCCGAAGCGGAAAAGATCGCCGAACGCATCAGTTACCCGGTGGTGGTACGTCCGAGCTATGTTCTTGGTGGCAGGGCCATGGAGATTGTTTATGACCTGCAACAACTGCGTAATTACATGCAATATGCGGTTGAGGCTTCACCGGACCACCCAATCCTGGTCGACAAGTTTCTTGAACAAGCGATCGAGGTCGATGTTGATGCGCTCTCGGACCGCAAAAATGTTGTGATCGGCGGAATTATGCAACATATCGAGGAGGCTGGCATTCATTCCGGTGATTCGGCCTGCGTTCTACCGCCATATTCTCTGAAGAAGCCCCTTGTTGATGAAATTCGTCGGCAGACTGTTGCCTTGGCTCTGGAGCTTGAAGTTTGCGGCCTTATGAATATCCAGTTTGCCGTCAAAGGTGACGAAATTTTTCTTATTGAGGTCAATCCGCGTGCCAGTCGCACTTCTCCATTTGTTTCCAAGGCAACTGGTCGTCCATTAGCCAAAATCGCTGCACGCATCATGGCTGGCAAGACTTTAGAGGAGCTTGGGGTCGAAAAGGAAATTGTTCCTGAGCATATCTCAATTAAGGAGTCGGTCTTTCCATTCACCAAATTTCCCGGGGTCGATAGTCTGCTTGGCCCGGAAATGAAGTCAACCGGGGAGGTCATGGGGATCGATGCAGAGTTCGGCAAGGCTTTTGCTAAAGCACAGCTGGGTGCGAATGTTCGTCTGCCGACCTCCGGCCAGGTCTTTGTCAGTGTTAAGGAAGATGACAAAACGGCAATTGTTGAACCGGTGCGCAAGCTCCGTGATGCCGGGTTCGAAATCGTAGCCACTAGTGGCACAGCATCTTTCCTTCGCGCCTATGGTATTCAGGCAATTCCGATCAATAAAGTCAAAGAAGGGCGCCCTCACTGTGTTGACGCGATCAAAAACAACCAGATCTCCCTGGTGTTCAATACCACCTTTGGTGCCCAATCGATTATTGACTCTTTTTCCATCCGCCGTTCAGCATTGATGCACAACGTTGCTTACTTCACGACTGTGGCTGGAATCCAGGCCGCAGCAGACGGCATACTAGCTCTGCAGCGGGAAAGTCTTGACGTTACCCCGTTACAAGAGTATCATCCGTCGAACGGATAGTTTTGATCCGTACAGTGATTATTTGAAAAGAACTTATGTTCGGGCGGGTTATCCTGCCCGAACAATTTTATTATCAGAGGAAGAGAAACTGTTATGTCGCAAACCATACCAATGACCCCGGAAGGGCATCAGAGGCTTCAAGAAGAGTTGAAACACCTGATGCGTGTTGAGCGCCCGAAGGTCGTTCAGGATATTGCTGAAGCCCGCGATCATGGTGACCTGTCGGAAAATGCCGAGTATGACGCTGCCAAGAATCGCCAGGGGTTTGTCGAGGGTCGCATTGCCGAGATCAATGGCAAAATGGCCCATGCACAAGTTATTAATCCCGCAGATATTGACTCTGACAAAGTTGTGTTTGGTGCCACTGTCAAACTGTTTGATGTCGAATCTGAAACAGAGTCGAACTATCGTATCGTGGGCCAGGACGAAGCGGATATCAAACTGGGGCTTATTTCAATTAACAGCCCTGTTGCCAAGGCTTTGATCGGGCATCGCGCTGATGATGAAGTCCATATCAAGGTCCCGTCAGGTACACGTATTTACGAGATTGTTGATATTCAATACATTTAAACAGGAGATCCCCCAATGCCTGCAATTAGCAAAGACATGACGTTCCATGAAGTGATGAGCAAAAACCCGGAAGTTGTCAAAGTCCTCGGCTCCTTCAATCTCGGATGTGTTGGCTGCATGGGTGCCCAGCATGAAACGCTGGAGCAGGGTGCCTTGGCCCATGGCCTTGATGTTGAAGAACTTCTCACTGCCTTGAACGCAATCTTCGACTGAACACTCGTATATTTTCATCGCCTTACTAAAAAGTTTTAGGGTAGGGGAGATGACCAAGGCGTCCACAGACCAATCCCATCAGTACCTGTCTACCCCTGTTGTCCATCTCAAGGGGGTCGGGCCGCGTATCGCCGAGAAACTCGCAAAGCTGGATATCCATACCGTAGAGGATCTCCTCTATACCTTGCCTTACAGATATGAAGATCGTAGAGAATTCAGGAAGATAGCTCTCTTGCGTGATGGAGTACATGAAGTATTCTCCGGCGAAATTCTCGCCTGCGGAGAAGCAACGACTTCACGCAGGCGCCGCAAGATCTTTGAAGCAGTGGTCAGTGACGGCACCGGACAGGTCGTGCTCAAGTGGTTCCATTACCGCAAGGACTGGATGAGCAAACGTTTTGTTGTCGGTCAGCGTGCCGTTTTTACCGGCGAGGTAAAGCGATACGGTTCGATGCGCGAAATCCACCATCCCGACACTGAATTTCTCGCTCCTGATCAGTCGCTTGTCGATTACAAAAGCTCCGATCCTTTGGCTTTTGGCCGTATTCTGCCAGTCTACCCACTCACTGAAGGGTTGACCCAGTACGCAGCCCGCAGGATATGGAAACAGGCGGTGGATCTTTTCGCCGGCTATGTGCCATCACACCTGCCGGATTCTCTGGTAAAAAAACACCATCTATTGCCTCTGGCCGATGCTTTACAGCAAGTTCACTGGCCATCCAACGAAACCAATATGGAGCATCTCAATCAAAGCCAGACTCCTGCGCTTCGTTCGTTGGTCTATGATGAATTCTTCTTCCTTGAGCTCGGCCTCGCCCTCAAACGACGTGGAATAGTACTGGAACCTGGAATCACCTTTGCCGTTACACATAAATTCACCAAGCCGCTGGCTGCGTTATTGCCGTATCGCCTGACAAATGCCCAGCGACGAGTCCTTGGCGAAATAAAGCAGGACCTGCTGTCGCCGCATCCGATGAACCGGTTGCTCCAGGGAGATGTCGGCTGCGGCAAAACTATTGTCGCCTTGATGACCGCTCTGATCGCTATTGAAAACAATACCCAGGTGGCCGTTGTGGCACCAACGGAGATCCTTGCCGAACAACACTACCTGCAATTACATGGCTGGCTTGAACAACTTGGACTGAAAGCCGCCCTGTTGCGTGGAAGGATGCCATCAGCTGAGAAACGTGAGGTTCTTGAGGAACTCAGGGGAGGGCAGGTAAACCTCATTGTCGGCACCCACGCAGTCTTGCAACATGACGTAGAATTTAAGAAGCTTGGTCTCGGCATTATCGATGAGCAGCACCGCTTCGGCGTTCGTCAGCGGGCTGTGCTCAAAGAGAAGGGGACCCATCCGCATATTCTTGTAATGACTGCCACACCTATACCACGGACCTTATCGTTGACACTCTATGGAGATCTTGCATTATCGGTAATTGATGAGTTGCCGCCTGGACGTACACCAGTTGATACGGTTGTTGCCTCTGATGCGCAAAGAGGCCGGGTTTACAGTCGCATGCGGCAAGAAATTGAAAAAGGTCACCAGGCATATATCGTCTACCCACTGGTTGAGGAATCAGAAAACAGCGATCTTCTGGCGGCGACTGAAGGTGCTGAAAAACTTAAAAACGAGATCTTCACAGAGGCACAGGTTGGCCTGTTGCACGGACGCATGAAGTCTTCTGAAAAAGAGGATATCATGATGCGCTTCAAAAAAAGGGAGATCGACATTCTGGTTTCCACAACAGTTATCGAAGTTGGTATTGATGTGCCAAACGCAACCGTCATGCTGGTAGAGCATGCTGAGCGCTTTGGTCTCGCACAGCTGCACCAGTTGCGCGGAAGGGTTGGCCGTGGCGTGGCCGGTAGCATTTGTATACTATTGAAATCATATAAATGTAGCGAAGATGGCGTGAAACGACTTGAAGTAATGCGTTCCACCAATGATGGTTTCCGCATTGCCGAGGCAGACCTTGAGATACGTGGCCCGGGCGAGTTTCTCGGTACCCGCCAGAGCGGCCTGCCGGACTTCCGAGTAGCCAACATTCTACGCGATGGCCGCATACTCGAAGATGCTCGACAGGATGCCTTTGCCTATGCTGAAAGCAGTGACTTCAGAGAGTCAAATCACATTCAATCTGTCCTGAAAGAACGCTGGGGAACCAGACTTGAGCTAGCCAGTATCGGTTGATCCCTCCGACTCAAACAGCTCTTCATGTTTTATGTAAATCAATAATTACAATAGTTTAACTGTCCAAATGTCGCCCTACATTATAGACATCTGTCGATGTTTAGTCCGATGTCCGATGACACCCCCTTCCTTTACACATAACATCGTTGTCAACAATAACCAAAACGATGTGCAAAGGAGGCTGTCATGCGAAGAATGAAAAGATTTGGATTGTTTCTGGTCCTGATGTTGGCTACTGCGTGTGCACCTGTAGTCTACGATACCACTTATCGTGAATATCGCGTGCCAGCGAGAAACACTTATTTTCAACCTTCACATCATCACAAATCGTCCTATCAACGGGTCCGTCCTATCGAAATCACCCTCTATGCCAGTAATTCTTTCCAAGGCATCTATTTCCAACCAATTCACATCGTAATTGCTGACGGTGAATACGTTGAAATCCCGGTCAAAGACAAAAGAGGGCGATATACAAAAATTTACGCTCATTACCATAAAAACAACCTACATTTCGATTCTGACATGAATTGTAGAGCTATCCACGGATCGTCAAAGTACATTTATGACAGCAGGTGGGATAAAGGCCACAAATACACAAAGATTAATATCGGTAAAGACTACGATTTGTCCTGGTTAAGACTTAAAATTCGCAATTTACCGGCAGGGTCTCCTTATGTGAAAAAAGGTAGGCCAGTTAAGGTAGTCAACAAAACAATTATAACTCATCGATATGAGGGTAAAACGCCGGTAAAAAGGCCTGTAGTCATAGTTCAACCATCTGACAAACGAAAAAAGGTTGTCGTTCATGAACAAAATGATCCGCTGAATCGTCACACTCCAAAGACTCCTGGATATGGCGTTGTCAAGCAGCATGTAAAAAACACTAAACCATTGATAATAAAAGACAATATTGGCAGAAATGGGTCAGATGTAGTCATTAAAACTGTAAAGAGGCCAACTATTGTTAAAAAAATAGTCAAGGATAAGCAACCGCAACACATATATAGCGAAAAAGTAGTGTCACAGAACAAAAAGCAGTATTTGGTCCACAAATCAGTGAGAAAAAGTACAAAGACTATTGGCGGCCAGAATAATCGTGTTGATGATGAAGCTCATGATGCTACCAAAGTAGAGAAAACAAAAATGCTTAGCCGGAACGATAAAAAAAGCCTTAGAGGTTCTCGGTCAGTCAAGAGGCCTGAAGAGTCAATGCCTGCTTTAGACATTAAATCAGTCAGGATAAGTCTTGCCGGCGGCACTGTAATGGTTGATGGTAAAAAATCCAGGTTCGCTAAAATTAGCCTGAAATTGAAGGAAGGTGAGTCACGTGACGTGGCTCTGGTTACCAAAGGTGGTCTCAAGGCAAGAGTGCCGATCTCATATCACAACGGAATCCTCAAGATTGCGTCTAACGGCAATCAGTTCAAGGTCGAGCCTGCTTGGGCTAAGGGTAAAACTTATAAAATCAATACAGCAGGCGATTCTCGCCTTGGTAATGTCAAGCTTACTGTACATGCTCTTTAGCGTCTTTTCCTATGTATTCAAGGCCACGCCTCCAGAACAACGAGGCGTGGCCCTCATATTTGCTCTCTAAGGCCTTTTCTCTGTTTCATGAATACTCAGGTAAGGGCTTTTTCTGCTACAAGATGTGACTAAAGCTACTCTTTTATTATATTTACTCTTATTTACTCTGATGGGTGTTTTTTGTTTATATTCTTCTCTCTTAATGAAACCAATTTTCAAGCCTATAAAGTTTACATAATATATATTATGCGACGTTGCGTGTAGACGAACCCACAGAAAGACGATCGCAAATGTCTGCCCTGCTTCTGCCAAATAAATAAAAGAAGAAACCAGTGGATGAATATACGTATTTTTTTTATTATAGGGACAGCGTCTTACAGTGGCGGAGGTACAAATGAAACATTTAAGTCTTGTCATTCTATTCGTTCAGTTCATTCTGTTCGTTCTCTTTGTTACAATGTCTTACGCCAAGGTCTATAAATGGACTGATGAGAACGGTACAATTCATTTCAGCGATAAGCCCTACTCCCAGGATGCCAAAGAAGTTCATATTCAAGGCACCGGTATCACTGTTCATAAAAATGAGAAGGAAATTAGACAGGAACAATCTATAGAGAAACAATCGCTAGAGAAACAAAATCAGGAGCAAAAGAATAATGACAAAGCAAATGGTTATAATAAGAAACCTAAACCATTGCCTGAAGAAAATATCATCACAGAAGATGATTACAAAATCAGTTCCAGCATTGGCAAACTCGGAGCGGACATCATCAGTATTTCCGGACGTATTCGTTCCGGCCCAAAATGTAAGGACATGATCGTAACGGCAACAGCAACTAACGATAATGGCCTGAGCGCCACCATTACAGATCACATCAGCAAGGTTAATACTTTCGGTTCTACTATTTTCCAAGGTAATGCCAAGGTATCTGGCAGTGCTGATGATTTTGGTGTTTGGGAGGTCAGTAACGTTACTATCCGCTGTAACGATT
>JAUWTX010000237.1 GCA_030614505.1 Desulfuromonadales bacterium | reverse complement strand
TAGGCATAAGACGACCGGTGAATTCATCAACGATGACGATCTTGTCGTCCTGGATCACATACTGCTTGTCACGCTTGTAAAATTCACGTGCCGTCAGGGCCTGAACCACCAGTTCTTCACTTCGACTGGAGCTACACCAGATCCCTGGCAGAGATGCGGAAAGCGCTTCGATCTTCTCCTGGCCCCTGTCGGTCAGGGTCACTTCACGGTACTTTATGACAGCCCGATAATCCTCATCGAGGGTAAAGGCACGGGCAACCTCCTCAGCTTGTCTGCAGGCTTGCAGCAAGGCCTCATTTTCCTGGGATTGTGAAATTATCAAAGGAGTGACCGCTTCATCAATCAAGATGCAGTCAGCTTCATCCACAATGGCCGTGTCCAGACCACGCATCACCAGACCATCAGGTCTTGTCGTCGCCGCTTGGCGCATCTGTCGCAAAAGTCGACGAGGAGACTGGTGACAGAGTCCAATTTTCAAACGATCCCTCAAGAAATCGGCGAGGATTTCCTTGCTCGTTGTATAAACAACATCCTGCTCGTAATTCTTTCTGCGCTCAGCGGGCTCCATCTCACTGGTGACCGCTCCGGTCGTAACTCCGCAGTAGGTATAGAGGGCTTTCATTTCACTCGCATCTCGCCCGGCCAGGTAGTCGTTGACAGTTATGACGTGACATGGTCGACCGGACCATCCTGCGATAATAGACGGTAGGCAAGCAGTCAGAGTCTTGCCTTCACCTGTTGCCATTTCGGCAAGATAGCCCTTGTGCATAGCCATAGCACCCAGGATCTGGACCGGGTATGGCCGTAGCCCAAGGGTCCGATAGGCGGCTTCTGTCATGATGGCAAATGCTTCGGGAAGGACCTCTTCACGACCCTCTTTCTGCCCGCGAAACAGGGCCTTAAACTCATCCAGCCGGTCACGCAACCTGCGGTCCGAAACGTGCTTGAGAGTCAAAGAGTGCTCGGCAATCTGCTCTGCTTCCAGGTGCATTTTCTGCAGAATTCCCGGCCGACGACGAGAGAGCCCGATTAATGAGTGCGTGACACGATCCAACCCCTGGTGCAGCTTGTCAGGCACCACAATCCGGGTTGACCAGTAATCTCGTGAAAGCGAGCTCAAATCTGGTACCTCTTCTGCAGAAGTTGACGTAAGCTGCGGCCCCATTGCCATAAGAGGGGCTCAGGCTTCATGCTGAAACGGATCTTTCCTGAGCGGCCGTGCAGAAAAGCGACTTCAGATTCAGACTCAAGCTCTGCATAAATCTGGAAGAATGGTTCAGCGGCCTCAAGACCCGACTCGTCGGAAACCGACACAGGAACGTCGCCTCCAGAGCGCCAGCCCAGAGCAGCAGAGGGGAGTCTTTCGTGCTGGAACGGAATAATTTCATACGACTTCACTTGCAGATTTATCCCGCCTTGACCATATAAACGCACTTCGGCTTTCCGCAACTTATCCGCAAACAAGTTGGAGGCCTCATCCTGGGAAACCACCGCTGAGAAACGGAACCGGTCGTGGTTAACAACTGTCCCGACATCGGTTCCCCGTGGGATCCAGGTTCCGACCATCTCTTCGCTGTGCGGCGAAACCCAGGTGCCCTTCACCCGGGCCTTCACAACCAGAGACTGTTTACGGTACTGCAGGTTGGCAAGTTTTTCCTCGATCGTGTCCAGACGCTTTTTTATCGGGGCAAGGTCAGCCGTGTTGCGATATCTGGCCAATTTCTGTAACGCCAGCGTTTCGTCCTTCTGTGCCTTGGCAGCCTTGATTTCCAGTTCAAGCTCACGATCACTCAACCTCAGCAACGGCTTGCCGGACTCAACCTCGTTGCCAGTAGGCACCAGAACGGCATCAACATAGCCGGAAGTCTGGTTGACAACCTGGATATGATGCACGGCCTCCAACACCCCGGGAGCCCGGAACCGGTTCGGAAAAGGGCAGACGGCAAGGAAGAAAATGACTGAGGCAAAAAGACCCAGGCTGATCCCCACTGCCCGCAACCGCGTTCTTGCTAATCTGGGACTGGTCGCCAGGTACTTGATGAACTTGAATATCGGTACTATCCCCCAGGAAATGACGCAGATAAGAGCCATAATCAGCCCGGCGAGCAGGAACTGGTCAGCTACAAAAAGGATAATTCCTGTGAATACAACAATTCGGTAAATACCACTTAAGACTCCGAATATTGCCAGCCAGGTCGCTTCCCTGCGGGTCTGGATCGGGTTGATCGAGTCCTCATAGCCGAACACGTAATATTCGACAAGGTGGCGAAGATAGAGACGTGAGCGGGTGTGCAGATTCGGGATATCAAGCAGGTCGGAAAGGATATAATAACCGTCAAAACGCAACAGCGGATTAGCATTGAAAAGTACGGTTGAAACCGAGGCGATAAACATCATGTTGTAAGCTACGCTGTGCACGATTCCCGGGCCGGTATAGGCCCAGACGAAAGTCGCCAATCCGGCGGCAAAGATCTCTACGATCATACCGGCGCCACCGACGAAGGCCCTGCGCCAGCGACTGCGGAAAGCCCAACTGGAGGTGGCGTCCATGTAAGGGATCGGGGTGAAGATCAAGAACATGATTCCCATGGTGTGGACTTCACCGCCGAAGTGCCTGCAGACGACTGCATGGCCGATTTCGTGCAGGGCTTTGATCAGTATCAGACCAAGATAAAGGAAGAACAGGTTGTCCGGCGAGAGGAGGCCCTGTGCCTGGGAAGATACTTCGTCGAAGCGTTCGAAAACCAGCTTCAGGGCAAAGCCGACCACGGCCAACCAGGCCAGCGCAGCCCAGTAGTTGACCATTAGCTTTGTGACTGGCATACAGCGCTTCAGGAGGCGATCCGGATCGAACAGCGGCAGTCTGAAAAACATGATACTGAGCAGTTTTGATTTCAGCTCACGTTGTTTACGGCGCTTGTAGCGGTCGAACAGGTTCGCGCTGTCCGAAGGGCGTTCATAATAAAGGAGATTGGCAAAGTGCAGCTGGGACAACAGCTGAATGACTTCTTCCTGCCCGGGGACACCATCGGGATCGCGCTCAAGGCTCTCATCCCAGACCTCACCGACAGTGCGGTCTGTGCGAAGGCGAATGACAAGCTCGTGGTCTTCTGGCCGCAGGCGGAAAAACTGGTTATTGAACGGATCCTGGAGGACGTACCACAGCTCTCCCCGGAAATACTGCTTACGAATTTTGACATTTGCCCGCAAGCTGATTTTTTGATCGACACTGCGATGCCAGGACTCACTGAAGGTTTTACTGTTTTTGGCCATGCTACCACCACAGCAACATGCGGAAGAAATCGACGGTGCGATGCGTCAGGATCCACAGAACGTTACGACTGCCGACATCAATTTTTGCCACACCGCTCATCCCCGGACGCCACCAGTCAGCTTTTTCTTCAGAGAACACTCCTCGGGCGAGAAAGATATTGCCATCTTCCTTGGCCTGGGAAACCGGATCGACCCGTTCCAGTTGCACCGGGAATTTTAGTTTTGGTTGACTCACAAAAGCGATTTCGCCAGTGAGCCCATCAGAAAGCTCGTGAACATCCCGCTCGTTGATCTCGAACTCCACATACATTTTCTCCAGGTACGCGACCTTGAAAAGCACATCCCCCTTGTTGACCGGTGCGCCCTGCAGTTCCTCAAGCTCCCCCTCGACCACGATCCCCTGGAAAGGTGCGCGTACTTCAGAATGGTCCAACTTGTAGCGGATCAGATCGAGCTGCACCTTGGCCTGGGCAGCCAATGCCATGGAGATCTTCATTTCTGCCAACGCTTTTTCCGCTCTGGCCTTCTCAGCCTCCCGGGAATAGCGGTTCAGGTTGGCAATTGCTGCCGACTCCTCAAGCAGTAACTCCCGTGTATCGAGAGTCAGGAGCAGCGTTCCCTCTTCGACCCGATCACCGACACGGACCGCGACATCATCGATGTAGC
>JAUWTX010000280.1 GCA_030614505.1 Desulfuromonadales bacterium | reverse complement strand
TCGATAACCAGAGTGCCGCTGATAACGACAGTATCGCCCATCTTGGCTGCAGCGCTGGTGGTGACGGTCAGGTCATTGGTGCCGGCAGCACCGGTACCATCCTGAAGGTGGATCCAGTTTTTGCCCATGATCTCGGGGGTGAATTTAACGACCTTGCCACGAACTTTAACCGGCTTGCCGGCCAGTTCAGCTTTCTTGGCATAGATGTCTGCTACAGTCTGACCGCCTTCTGCCGCAGTAATTCCGGAGAGGTCGACGTCAGTCGTCTCAACGACTGTTTTACCACCAGTTTTGTCACCATCCATTGGCGGGTGACCTGGAGGCATCTCGCCGGTCAGGTTCTGGGCGCCGCCGACCAGAACGGACGGGACGAAATAAACTATGTCAAAGGTCCGATCGAGAGTCTTGCTGTGGTAGTCGGGCATCGGCATTCCTTCAGGGACGACGACATCATCACCAGACTTGACAGCAAACTGAGGAGCTGCGGCCCAGAATTGCTCACTACCTGTATCAACCTGAACATAGGTGTAGCCACCGGCGTCCATAGTCTCAATGACTTTGCCGGTTTTCCCTGGAGCAGATTCAGGCACCGCCGGAGTGGCTGGAGTAGTCTGTGCAGAAGGTTTGGCTGCT
This sequence comes from Desulfuromonadales bacterium, assembly GCA_030614505.1. Lineage (GTDB taxonomy): Bacteria > Desulfobacterota > Desulfuromonadia > Desulfuromonadales > BM103 > M0040. The sequence goes on along the minus strand of JAUWTX010000280.1, from coordinate 2,359 downwards.
TCAGTTTTTGGAGCCGGGGTGTCTTCACCACAACCGGCGAGCAGGGTGAGAGAGAACATAGCGATGCAGAAAATGGTCATCAATTGTTTCACTTGTGGATCCTCCGATTCTTTTGATTTCTGGGCGTGATGCCCCGTTGCTTTTGTTGAATGTGTTTTTGTTGGATACCTGAATGTCAACTTCTACTTATAACATAGCCAGCGAGAGCCCATCAAGTCTTACCGTGTTGCTGTCCGATGATATTCTTCTGTAAGCCTGAACAATCTATCAGCCAGATCGTCGGTCAGGTCACCCGATGTCATCTGCCAGTCCCAGTTGCCCGTTGCGCGGCCCGGTGTATTGAAGCGTGCTTCTGTGCCGAGGCCGAGAATGTCCTGACAGGGAAGGACGCAGAGATCGGCAACACTGGCCATGGCCTGCCGGATCAGTTCCCATGGCATTTTCGGATGACGAATGCCGAGGTGACCACGAACCTGGTCTTTCTGCTCTTTTGCAAGCCCACGCCACCATCCCAAGGTTGTATCGTTGTCGTGAGTGCCAGTATAGACCACACTGTTGGCTATATGGTTTTCCGATAGATAGGGGTTGTCGGGGCCGGAATCGAAAGCAAATTGCAGGATTTTCATACCAGGGAATCCAAAATCATCACGCAACTGCTCAACTTCTGGAGTGATAACGCCAAGATCTTCAGCAACGATCGGCAAGTCTGTTCTCTGCTCACATAGCTTCTCGAAAAGTTTGCGCCCCGGCACTTCCTTCCATTGGCCATTGACTGCGGTATCCTGATCGGCAGGAATCGACCAGCAGGCCTGAAATCCGCGAAAATGGTCAATGCGAATCATATCGCTACTTTGTAACTGGTGTTCGAATCGTCTCAGCCACCAGTGGAAGTCTTCTGCTGCAAGTCGGTCCCAACGATAGAGCGGGTTGCCCCAGCGCTGACCGGTTTTACAGAAATAGTCTGGTGGCACACCGGCAACCGCAGTCGCTTGCCCCCGGTCGTCAAGTTGGAACAGGTGCTGGTTGGCCCAGACGTCGGCTGAGTCGTAAGCGACAAAAATTGGGATGTCGCCGAAGATCTGAATGCTGTTACGGTTGGCATACGCTTTCAGCTTATTCCACTGCTCGGCAAAAATGTACTGCTGGTATTGGTAGAGATGACACGTTTCTGCAAGCTTTTTTCGCCATGTTTCCAGAGCTGCCGGTTTGCGCGTGCGGAGACCCTCCGGCCATTCGGACCAGGCTTGCTCGGCAAAAGTGTCTCGTAGCGCCATGAAGAGGCAAAAGTCTTCCAGCCAGTCTGATTGCTTACTGCAGAAGGTGTCGAATGCCTGATGTCTTGTTGTTTCCTGATTTCTGAAAAATTGCCGGCCTGCTTCCAGAAACAGGTCTTTTTTTAGGGTGTGTACCCGGTTGAAATTATCCTCGGAGTTGAAATTGTCCCCGGCGCTGTTCTTGATGGCAGAATCAAGATGAGCGCTGTCCAGATCGTTGCAGTCGACAAGTTGCTGCAAATCGATCAGGACCGGGTTGCCGGCAAACGCCGAGAGTGCGTTGTAGGGGGAATGACCATATCCGGTTGGACCAAGCGGCAGAATTTGCCAGACGCTCTGGCCTGCTCTGGCGAGAAAGTCGATAAAGAGAAAAGCTTCTTTACCTAAATCGCCAATTCTGAAAGAACCCGGCAGGGCTGTAGGGTGAAGTAGAATGCCGCTTGCTCGTTGCATGGATTGGATTATGACACAGCAGAATCTTGGGACAAGCAGAAACTTTACCCCTATTGTTGATAAAAAAAGTGTGGATAGTTAGCCTTATAGATCTTGGTTCTTGACTGAGCTTGATGTATATTCCCTTGTCGGCTGGCACTTAGATCATGGCCGTCTTTTTAGTAGCTTTATCATTTGAGATCGACAGGTTTCAGTATGCTGCGCATCAAACTGCTCCGCAATCTCATGATTCTTTCCCTGGCCATTGCCGTCCTGTTGCCGGTTTATGAATCCTTGTTTGTTCACCCTGCCTATCAAAAACTCCTGGCTGAAGAGACTGAAGATGAGGCGGTTCGTTATGCCAGTTACATGGTCCGGAGTCTCGGTCTGGAAAACCAGTTTCTTACCAGGGGACTGCTTACTGAAGACCTTGAAAAGAGCCTGCAACCGGCAAGTAGGGATAATCGCTTGATCAAACTGCGCATTTTCTCAGCACAGGGTGAAATCATCTTTTCAACCAAGCCGGAGGAAGTTGGCACCCTGAACAAGAAGGACTATTTCCGCAAGATCGTTGCCAACGGACGGGTTTACTCCAAGGTTGTGAAGAAAGATCGTAAAACGGCTGACGGGCCCGTCACCCGGGTGGATGTCGT
>JAUWTX010000004.1 GCA_030614505.1 Desulfuromonadales bacterium | reverse complement strand
GGGCATTTTTAACCACCTGTGCAGCGTAGATTTTGAAGTCAGGAGAAAGTGCCTCTTTGAAGGCAACCGCCTTGGCAGCAATCACGTGCATCAACGGCCCACCCTGTATACCCGGGAAGATATTGCTGTTGATCTTCTTGGCATACTCCTCGCGACAGAGGATCATGCCACCACGCGGACCACGAAGTGTTTTGTGTGTGGTGGTTGTAACATACTCTGAATGAGGGACCGGAGAAGGATGAACACCGGCAGCAACCAGACCGGCGATATGAGCCATATCAACCATGACTGGTGCTCCGACCTGATCAGCGATACGTCTGAACGCTTCAAAATCGAGGGTGCGCGGGTAAGCGCTGGCACCCACTACAATCAGTTTTGGTTGGTGCTCTATAGCTAACTGCTCCACTTCGTCATAATCAATCCTGCCGGTATCTTTACGAATACCGTAAGGCACGATATTGAAAAGCTTCCCGGAAAAGTTGACCGGAGAACCGTGAGTCAGATGACCACCATGAGCGAGGTTCATTCCCAGAACAGTGTCACCAGGCTGACAGGCAGCAAAATAGACCGCCATGTTGGCCTGGGAGCCGGAATGGGCCTGAACATTGACGTGCTCAGAACCAAAAAGTTCCTTGGCACGATCAATAGCCAGCTGTTCGGCAACATCAACAAACTCGCAGCCGCCATAATACCTTTTGCCAGGATAACCCTCAGCATACTTGTTGGTAAGAACTGAGCCCTGAGCTGCGAGAACTTCCTCACTGACAAAGTTTTCCGAGGCAATGAACTCCAGACTGTATTCCTGGCGCTCAGTCTCCTGACGGATCGCCGCAGTGATTTCCGGATCGAATTGGGCGAGTTTATCGAACATAGTAAAGCAACCTCCAGGTTGGTTTATGAATATCGGATTAAAGATACAGAAACGGGCAGGCGAATGGCCTGCCCGAAGAAAATAGAGCTATAACTCAGTGGCACCTACTGCTGCTTCCACTTGGGCAATCTTGTCAAGTCGCCGTTGATGTCGACCACCTTCATAGGACGAATCCAGCCAGACATTCACCATTTTGGTGGCCATGTCCGCCGACAGAACCCGTCCACCCAGAACAAGGATGTTCGCATTATTATGCTCTCTGGCCATTTGTGCCATGAACTCATCAGTCGCCAGGGCAGCCCGGACTCCAGGAAATTTATTGGCAACTATCGACATGCCGATGCCGGTTCCGCAAATCAGGATGCCAAGCTCCACCTCGCCACGAGAGACAGCACCGGCAACCTTTTCGGCAAAATCGGGATAATCAACGGAATCACTGTTGTCAGTTCCGAAATCATCTACATCCATTCCGCGTGACGCAAGAGCAGCCTTGACGGCCTCTTTCAACTCCAGCCCACCATGATCACTGCCAATAACAATCATGATGATTACACCTTGCGGAACAGCAGGGTCGCATTGGTACCACCAAACCCGAGCGAATTGGAGAGTGCAATCTTCACTTCCGCCTGACGCGCCTCATTCGGCACATAATCAAGATCACATTCAGGATCTGGTTCTGTATAGTTAATGGTCGGAGGCACGACACCACGACTTATCGCCAGAAGTGAATAGGCAGCTTCAACACCACCGGCGGCACCAAGCAGATGACCGGTCATTCCCTTGGTTGAACTGACCATAAGTTGCTTGGCATGCTCACCAAATACAGATTTGATAGCCATGGTTTCATAAAGATCGTTAAACGGTGTCGAAGTTCCGTGGGCATTGATATAATCAACCTCTTCCGGATTCACACCGGCCGTATCCAAAGCCATTTGCATACAGCGTGCAGCACCCTCCCCACCTGGGGCTGGTGCCGTTAAGTGATAGGCATCGGCAGTCGAACCATAACCGGCGACTTCGCCATAGATTTTGGCACCACGCTTCTTAGCGGCCTCATATTCTTCGAGGATAACAATACCGGCCCCTTCGCCCATGACGAAACCATCACGGTTTTTCTCAAAGGGACGACTCGCAGCCTGCGGGTCGTCGTTACGCGTCGAAAGTGCCTTCATGACTGCAAAACCGCCAATACCAAGCGAACAGATAGTCGATTCGGCACCACCGGCAATAACGGCATCGGCATCACCACGCTGGATCATACGGAAGGCGTCGCCGATCGCATGCGTGCCAGTGGCACAAGCAGACACCGGCGCAAGGTTAGGACCTTTGGCACCATGTTTTATGGAAATCTGACCGGCAGCCAGATTAATAATCGTCATCGGAATGAAAAAAGGGCTTATCTTACGAAAGCCACCTTTGGACAAAGCATCCTGATACTTTTCAATAGCAGGCAATCCTCCCATCCCGGAACCAACCACAACACCAACACGTTCGGCATTGTCTTCATTGATTTCCAGACCGGAATCAGCAAGAGCCATAGCTGCCGAACCAAGAGCATAGTGGATGAAGAGGTCCATCTTGCGGGCCTCTTTTTTACTGAAATACTCTTCATCGGGAAAATCAGTAACTTCACCTGCAAACTTAATTGGACAGTCTGAAGTATCAAATCGAGTGATCGGTCCGATACCGGAACGCCCATTTATTAGAGCATCCCAGTTTTTTTCAAGTCCGGTCCCTAAAGGGGAAGTAACCCCCAGGCCGGTTATGACAACTCTGCGCATGAGGCTTTTGTCCTCCCAACACAAAGCCAGTCCCCGGCAACCCATTCAGGGCGGCCGGGGAAGGTTCTGTTATAAACGACGGCCGTAGCGATGAGCTGTAACCGTCAAAGATTCAGGAATTTTTACTGACGTAGTCGATGGCGTTCTGCACCGTCTGAATTTTTTCGGCATCTTCATCGGAGATTTCAATGTCGAATTCTTCCTCAAGAGCCATAACCAGCTCAACAGTATCCAGAGAGTCGGCCCCCAGGTCATCCATGAAAGACGCCACCAGGGTAACTTGATCCTCTTCTACGCCCAACTGCTCAGCAACAATTTGCTTGATACGTTCTTCAACACTAGCCATTTTATTTTCCTCCTTCTTGGTTTCGATACGATCTATGGATCGTCTCATTTATGGTTTGTTACAATATACTACTAATCCTTTATGGATTTACATATACATACCGCCGTTAACACCAAGCACTTGACCGGTTATATAGGCTGACTGGTCAGAGGCCAGGAACAGGACGGCATTAGCGACATCTTCCGCGTCACCAAGGCGACCCAGTGGTATCTGCTCGGTCATGGCGTCACGAGCCTTGTCTGTCATATTGTCAGTCATGTCAGTGAGAATGAAACCGGGTGTAATGGCATTTACAGTCACGTTGCGCCGGGCAAGTTCACGAGCAACGGACTTGGTGAGGCCGAGCAACCCTGCCTTGCTGGCGCAGTAGTTAGCCTGGCCGGAATTGCCCATCTCACCTACCACTGATGAGATGTTGATGATGCGTCCAGATCTCTGCTTACTCATGAATTTCGCAACCGCACGGATACAGTGGAAAGCACCTTTCAGGTTGGTATCAAGAACAGCATCCCAATCGACATCTTTCATTCGTAACAACAAACCATCGCGGGTAATCCCGGCGTTGTTAATAAGAATATTGACCTGGCCATAAGTTGCGACAGCCTGCTTGATGAGATTGTTTGCATCATCCTCAATAGCCACATCACCTGCAACGGCCGTAGCTTCACCACCCTGTGACTTGATCTCTGCAGTCAGCTCTTGCAAAGCCTCGAGATTGCGGGCTGACACAACAACTTTAGCGCCTTGCCCGGCAAGTGCAATAGCAATTAATCGACCAATCCCGCGTGATGCTCCCGTAACAATGGCAACTTTATCAGATAGCATATTCAAGCTCTCCAGCGGTTATCCAGCAAGGGCGCTTACATCCGCCACATTTTGAACGTTCTGAATGGTGCTGCCTTTCGCAGCACGTTTGACCAGACCGGCGAGAACCTTACCTGGCCCTATCTCAATATAACGTGTGACGCCAAGGTTAACCATACATGCAACTGTCTCTTGCCAACGCACCGGGGCACAGACTTGACGAACCAGAAGATCACGCACACGAGAGGCTTCCTGATTCGGTGCAGCCTCAACATTGGCTATAACCGGCAGGGTCATCTCATTCACAGTGATATCAGCCAGAACCATTGCCAAACGCTCAGCGGCCGCCGCCATCAGGCTGCAATGAAAAGGCGCGCTGACCGGCAATAGCATGGCTCTTTTTGCGCCCTTCTCTTTAGCCAGTTCAACTGCACGCGCAACGGCCTCAGCGTGACCGGCAATAACCACCTGCCCTTCACTGTTGTAATTGGCCGGTGAAACCACCTGCCCCTGGGCCGCTTCTTGACAAACGGTATCCAGTATCGCTGGATCAAGACCAAGAATTGCAGCCATGGAACCGGTGCCAACAGGCACTGCTTCCTGCATGAAAGTGCCACGCTGGCGCACAGTGCTGACTGCATCAGCAAACGCCAGGGCACCGGCACAAACCAGAGCACTGTACTCACCAAGAGAGTGCCCTGCTGCAAACACCGGGACAAGACCGGTTTCAGCCTCAAGAACCCTCATTGCCGCTACACTGGTCGTAAGTATTGCCGGCTGCGTATTGGCTGTCAACTTGAGGTCATCTTCAGGACCATTATAACAGAGTGAGGCCAGGTCGAAACCGAGAGCATCATTTGCCTCTTCAAAAATCTGGCGGGCAACCGGGAAGTTGTCTACCAGATCCTTACCCATACCGGCATGTTGAGAACCCTGTCCAGGGAATATAAAAGCAATCATCGTGATCAAAAGACCTTAGTGTAAAAGGGATTACGGATTACCAACGCAACAAAGCTGCCGCCCAGGTGAAGCCACCGCCAAAGGCGTCCAACAGAAGGATATCCCCTTCCTTGATAAGGCCGGCACGATTCGCCTCGTCCATAGCCAGCGGGATAGTCGCACCCGAAGTGTTGCCGTAGCGATCTACATTGATAAAAACCTGGTCATCTTTTAGGCCAATCCTTTTCGCTGTAGCATGCAGGATACGAATATTGGCCTGATGAGGAATAAACAGATCGATATCTTCTACCGACATGCTGTTCTCTTTAAGAGCAATCTTGGCAACTTCGGCCATCGAACGAACAGCAACCTTAAAAACCTCATTGCCCTGCATGTGCAAAGTGTGAGCTTTAGACTCCAGCAATTCCGCAGACGGCAAAAGTTTGGTACCGAAACCAGGCTGATAAAGGAGTTCAAGCTGAGTTCCATCAGTATACAGGTGGGTGGAGAGAATGCCATTCTCTCCTTCCCGGGCTTCAATAACAACAGCACCGGCAGCATCTCCAAACAGCATGCAGGTGTTCCGGTCCTCCCAGTTCATAATGCGGGTCAGGATTTCCGCACCGATAACCAGCGCCTTCTTGCTGTGCCCGGCTTCAATGCGATCGACAGCACAGGAGAGGGCAAAAAGGAAACCGCTACAGGCGGCAGACACATCAAAAGCACTGGCATTCACAGCACCAAGGTTGGCTTGCACAACACAAGCAGTTGCCGGCCATGGGTAATCACCGGTAATTGTACCGACAATTATCTGGTCGATTTCGTCTGCGTTGACACCCGCCATTTCCAGGGCACGTTTTGCAGCATTTGTTGCCAAATCCGAGGTGTTTTCATGATCAGCAGCAACGTGGCGTTCACGAATACCAGTACGTGTCCTGATCCACTCGTCACTTGTATCAATAATTTTTTCCAGATCGAAGTTGGTCAGGACTTTCTCAGGGACATATGATCCTGTACCGGTAATCCGTGCTCTGATCACAATGCTACTCCTCAAATGTTTGGTTAGACGACAACAACCGGTGTATCGATGTCCTCATTTAACGCTCTGTACGAATTTCCTCGAGATGCTCGGCCAACTGACTGGTGATCTGGTGCGTCTCGATGTCATGAGCCATCTTGATGGCATTCATAATAGCTTTGGGACTGGAACTGCCGTGACAGATCATTGCTGTCCCCTGAATACCCAGCAGCGGAGCGCCACCATATTCAGCGTAATCAACTTTCTTGCGAAAAGCCTTAAGGGCCGGCCTGGCAAGAAGATATCCGATCTTGGACAACAGCCTTGAGCTGAATTCCTCACGCAACATGGAACCGATCGCCTCTGCAAGCCCCTCTGAGACCTTCAGTACAACATTACCGACAAAACCATCACAGACAACGACATCAGTATGACCATTATAGATGTCACGACCTTCAATATAGCCTATATAGTTAAGCCGTGTCTGCTTGAGGACCTGATTCGCCTCACGCGTCAATTCATTGCCCTTGGATTCCTCTGCACCATTCGACAAAAGACCCACACGAGGCGTACTCTTACCAAGCATTTGGGAAGCATACACACTGCCCATTAAGGCAAATTGGACAAGATGTGGCGGTTTGCAGTCAACATTGCCACCAACATCCAGAATAATTGTCTGGTCTTTGAGATTGGGAACCACTGTCGCAATGGCAGGACGGTCAATACCGGGAATGCGCTTTAAAACAAACATCCCTAACGCCATTGTTGCACCGGAATTACCGGTACTGACCACAGCGTCGGCTGTCCCCTGTTTGACCAGGTTAAACGCTACCCGGAGGGACGAATCCTTCTTTTTGCGCAAAGCATCGGACGGCGAATCGTGCATACCAACAACTTCACTGGCCTGCTCGATACGGATATCAAGTCCCTGAGTGACGTGTTTTGCCAGTTCTTTTTCGACCGTCTCGGTCTGACCGACCAGCACAACAGGAATCTGCCATTGTCTGGCGGCCATGACGGCACCGGCAACCTCATGAGCGGGCGCATGATCCCCTCCCATGACATCAACTGCTACTGTGGGGTGTTTACTCAACAGCGGCGCCCCTATTCTTCGGCGCCAAGAACATCCTTGCCCTTATAGCTTCCACAGGAAGGACAGGCACGATGGGACTGCTTCGGTTCCTTGCATTGCGGGCAAAGGGAAATACCGGGGGCTTTCAAGCCATCGTGGGAACGGCGCATGTCACGCTTGGATTTCGAGGTTTTTTTCTTAGGTACTGCCATTGTCTGTATGTCTCCTTAATACCGGAATGACCGGACTTTGATGATTTAGTGAAGTGTTCAAACCTTTAAGGGTTTTTTACTGTTTGGTTTTAAAGTTTTTCAAGGCTGCTAAACCGGCATGAAAAACCGGTGGTTCACAATCACAGCTATTCAGATTAAAATTACTGCCACAAATCGGGCAAAGCCCCTGACATGTCTTTTGACATAGTGGTTGTTGCGGCAAGGCCATGATGATTTCCTGTGCGAGGTCCGGCCGTAAATCAATTTCAGTTCCAGAAAACGGAATCAGCCCAAGCTCCTCGCTCTGGAGTTCTACTTCCTCTGCTAAAGGAAGGTCTTCTACATCATCGCAACCAGCGTAGCTGAGCACTATCGGGACATCCACATTACAGGTTACAGGCAACAGGCATCGGCTACAGGGCAAGGTAACCATCGTTGTCAAATGACCGGTTACTTCGATAATCTGACCGACCCAGGTTGCGTTGAGAATGCCTCTGATATTTTCATCGAAAGTTACATCACCCTGCCCGATGAGATCCTGCAGAGCGGAGAAGCCTGCCTCCTGCTCATCGATGACGATCTGGCGTGGCCGTCTTTTCAGTTTGTCAATTTGTATCCACACCACAATCTACTCTCATGGCGATTCGGACAGTGCGCCAGTATAGGAACCTTCTGGTAACAGTCAAGAAATTTTCAGCTGTGTCCCAAATTAAGTCCCTTCTATTAACGTATTAAAGATAAATTTGCAAGACTTTAGTGCCTCTTATTGGGGTCTCTTGCAATCTGCCAGAAGCTGCGGTAGAAGGAGACAACACAGTTTGGGAAAAGATAAACGATGACTCATAAAAACACCCATAATAGTGTAGATACGCTTCTGCAAATCATGCATGCCCTCAGGGCGACGGAGGGTTGTCCCTGGGATGCAGAGCAAACCCCTGAAAGTCTGACGCCTTACATTCTCGAAGAAGCATGCGAGTTGATTGACGCCATCGAAGGGGGCTCTAAAGAACTTATCCTGGATGAGCTCGGAGACCTGCTGCTGCAGGTCGTTTTTCAAGCACAAATCTTTAAAGGACGAAAGCAGTTTGATTTTTATGATGTAGCAGCCTGCATTGTTGACAAACTGGTTCGACGCCACCCTCATGTATTTGAACGAAACGGCTCGAAAATTCACGCTACCGAGCTAGATAAACAGTGGGATGAAATCAAACGAGCTGAGGCAACTAACAATAAAACCTGTCTGGCAGATCATCTGCCAAGCAGACTCCCGGCGTTGCAACGTGCCCAGAAACTTATAGCCAGGACATATCGGGTTGACCGTCAAGCAGAGCTCCCTGTGATTCATCAAAGACTCTTACAGCAAATTTACGACCCAAAAGACAGCGATGAAAGTTGGCAACTTGAAGAGGAAACCTTGAGCCAGGCATTACTCCATCTTGTCAGATTGGCTCACAATGCCAACCTTGATGCAGAAGCGACTTTACGGAAAATAACCCAAAAAACCATTAAACAATTGGACTCAGCCTGACAGTTACGGCATAAGGTGTTAACCACTTAGTGGTTTGAATATTGTGTGAGAAATTACGTCGAAAATGAAAAAATCAAAGTGTTTCGGGCATCTTCCAACCTTGTCCACAAAAGATGTGGACAAGCTGTTGAAAAGCATGTGTACAAACCAAGCTCAAAACCACACAATAACCACTTCTGCTATATGCCTAATATTTGAGCAATTTATTTATCCAATAAAATCGGTTACTTACCATATGTTTCACAAGGCAAATCAAATATGATGTTTCTTCTGAACCATCTCATTGACAGACACACATTAAGTGAGGGACCGTGTTTATAAAACTAGTAATAATCTTCATTTTTGTACCACTTATGGAACTCTACATATTGATAGAGGCCGGACGAATCATCGGCCTCGGGCCGACGATCGGCCTCATCATGATGACTGGCATTGCCGGTGCCTGGCTGGCACGTAGCCAAGGGGTAGAGATTCTACGCAGAATCCAGGATGAAACGGCACGTGGACAGATGCCTGCCATCACCCTGATTGACGGAGCCCTGGTCCTGGTCGGCGGTCTCCTGTTGTTAACTCCCGGCTTTTTCACAGACGTGCTCGGCTTCAGTTTTCTGGTTCCCTTAACCAGGGATATCTGGCGAAAAGCACTTAGCCTCTGGCTACAGAAACAGGTCCAGCAGGGTTCGATAACGATTCGTCGCATGTAGGGGTGGAATTAAGGGCTCAGGGTTAAAGGTTCAGGATTCTGGATAAAGGCAATAAAAAAGAACAGGAGCCAAGTTACGGCTTCCTGTTCTTTCATCAAACGCTTATATGTTAGCGATGTCTGCTTTAACCTTTAACCCTGTCCCCTGAGCCCTTCACCCTTTATCAACAGACTCAGCATTCACTCTTGCCAGCAATTGATTGCTCCTGTCCAGAAAACGTACCATACGCTCCTGATCAAAAGCCCGACAAGTCAACATAGCCAGGTCATACACCTGAGCGACCAGCAACTCAACATCCTCATTTTTCTGCTTTGCGTGCAGATCAAGAATATTCTGAACCACCGGACTGGAGGCGTTGACCAACAATGATGGGCCTTTATCCGGACTCGATATCTCTTTACCAAGGGTACGTGTCATCTCCTGGAAGCGACGATCCTGCTCGGAGAAAAGAGCCATTGCCGGCACAGATTCATCCTTCAGTCTTTCCACACGGATCTCCAATTCTTCATCCTGGAGAGTTTGTTTAAACAGAGCCGCTATTCTTTCATCCTGTGTCTTACCATCATCATCAACCAGATAACTGGCCGCTGTTTGCTCAAGCAGATTCTCTGTAACATCCGCGTCCACCCGGGCAAAATGTACTTCTGAGTTTTTCATCTCCAAAAACTGGATGAAATGAGAATCGATCTGATCATCCAGGACCAGGACATCAAGACCCTGCGCTTTAAATAATTTGAGGTAAGTAGCCTGTGCCACTTCATCATTGGTGTAATAAACCGTGGTAGCCTTTTCAGCAGAACTATTCTCGAGATATTCAGGCAGAGTGGTCCATTCATCAGAGCCACTCACAGCAAAGAGCATGTGATCATTAAGCTTTTCATAAAACTTATCATCTCTCATCATACCGAACTTGATAAACGTATGGATGTCGGCCCAGATGACAGAAAAGGCTTTACGATCCAGTTTGTCGAGTTCTATCAACTTACCGGCAACGCGACTAGTAATCACGTCGCGAATTTTACGGACCTGCGGATCGTTCTGCAGATAACTGCGCGAGACGTTCAACGGCAGGTCGGGAGCATCCAGACAACCTTGCAGTGGCGTTAAAAACTCCGGAATCAGCTCTGCACAGTTGTCGCTGACAAAGACCTGATTACAGAAAAGCTTGATGTGGCTCTTTGTGACATCGAATTCGGTGGTCAGCTTAGGGAAATAGAGAATCCCTTTCAGGTTAAAGGGAAAATCAATATTAAGGTGAATCCAGAAAAGAGGGTCCTCAGAGAACGGATACAGCTTACGATAAAATTCCTTGTAGTCATCATCACTGAGCTCCGAGGCCATGCGTGTCCAGAGGGGATTCTGATCATTAACCACATCCCCCTCCAGATGGATTGCAATCGGCAGGAAATTACAGTATCTGGTCAGAACTCCACGCACGTGGGCCGGTTCAAGAAATTCCAGTTCATCGTCGTCGAGAGTCAGAATGATTTCTGTGCCACGCTCACTTTTTTCAACCTCAGCAAGTTCATAGCTTGTCGAGCCATCACAGGACCAGTGGGCACCTGACGCGTCTGCCTGATAGCTGAGAGAACGAATCTCGACCTTCTTAGACACCATAAAGGCCGAATAGAAGCCAAGGCCGAAATGACCGATAATCTGACTTTTATCTTCCAGGTCCTTGAATTTCTCTACAAATTCCTCGGCCGAAGAGAATGCAATCTGGTTGATATATCGACGGATTTCGTCGGCAGTCATGCCGATGCCATTATCCTTGATTGTCAATGTCTTATTGTCTTTATCCAGATGGACATCAACACGATATTCATCTGCTACCTGCAAACCCTCAACCAGGTTGACATGCTGCATCTTGTGAATCGCGTCAACAGCATTGGAAACGAGTTCGCGGAGAAAGACCTCTTTCTCACTGTAGAGCCATTTTTTAATGATCGGGAAAATATTTTCCGAATGGATGGAAATTGTCCCCTGCTCTTTCGCTTTCTTCTTTGCCATAAAAAACCTCCTGGCAGCCTGTCGAGTATCAGTGAGCTGGCTGCTAATTACGTTAAATGTACGGAGGGAAGATAGTTACGATCTAATGGAATGTCAAGGTCATTGGATCAGGTTACGTGACATTTAATCACCAATAATTTTAACCAGAACACGTTTACGCCTGCGGCCATCAAACTCGCCATAGAAAATCTGCTCCCATGGGCCGAAATCCAACTGTCCGGCAGTGACCGCAACCACCACCTCACGCCCCATAATGGTGCGCTTCAGATGACCATCGCCATTATCTTCTCCAGTGATGTTATGCTGATACAGGGTCAACGGCTCATGAGGGGCCAGCTGCTCCAGCCAACGTTCAAAATCCTGATGAAGTCCTCTTTCATCATCATTAATAAAAACTGATGCCGTAATATGCATGGCATTACAGAGGATCAACCCCTCCATGATGTCACTCTCACGCAGGCAGGCCTCAACCTGCGGGGTGATGTTGACGAAACCGCGTCGGCTGGAGACTTCAAACCAGAGTTCTTTTCTGTAAGATTTCATATCGACCCCCTTCCATTGGCAACACTTCAATTGGCGAACATTTGTCGGTTTCAAAAAAAGCGTGCTATTATACCAGAGTTATTTTATCAAGAACGAATTCAATCATGAGGGTTCTAGACGGTCTAATGCTAGTCTATCCTATAATTTTAGCACGCAGAACTTCTTTTCTCCTCTCTGTTCTGCTCGTAATTACCGTCTTTCTTACGCCAATGGTTGTGGTGGCTGCACAACTCATTGATCTTGACAATACACAGACTATCACTCCGGAAACAACAACGGGTCTTCAGGCCTTTTTTCAGGCTCTGGACTATCATTGGATGCAGTTTGAGGATGGAGTCCCGCCATTTATCCTTGAGAAGATTCCCACCGACATCAATAACACTGTCAGCACAGTAGCAAAGAAACATACTTTCTTCATGGGACTTTTGCCCATGGTTCTGCTGGCCAACCAGGAGATAAAAAAGGAACGCGAGGAAATCCTGGATATCCTTGAAAAACATAGAACAAGAACAACGAAGGCTGGCGATCGAGAACGCCTCGAAGAAATATCGGCGCGCTACAATTTGCGTGGACGACCTTTTATTGATCATCGTGCACGATCACGACTACTGCAGAGAGTTGACACGATTCCACCAGCTTTAGTCCTGTCCCAGGCTGCGAACGAATCGGCGTGGGGGACCTCCAGGTTTGCACAACAGGGGAACAATCTTTTTGGTGAATGGACTTACAGGCCCGGAACCGGCATTGTGCCTGCCGGCCGGCCAGCAGGAGAAACTTATGAAGTACGTAACTTTCCCAGTATTTACGAGTCTATTCGCAGTTACATGAATAATCTTAATCGCAATGGTGCCTACCGTAAACTACGGGAAATCAGGTCAGAACTACGCAAATCAGGGCAACCAGTTTCAGGCATTGCATTGGCAAAAGGCCTGCTTAAATACTCACAGCGTGGCGAAGAATATATCAAAGAGATTCAGGGGATGATTCGTCACAACAAATTGGCACGAGCAGACACTGCGTTTCTACGTCGGCCGAAAACAGAAGTACTTACCAGCATCAGCACGTCCGGTAGCGGCCTTTTCTCATCAAGGAACAGGATGATCGGCCACCTTTCCCCCTGACGGTCGAACCCACAGTTGGCTAAACCAATACCATGACTTGCCGCTCACATCAGAGGCTGTCAAAGTGTATTTACTGCGTCGCCCGACAATGGGTTGCAACGCTTCAACCTCGTAGACTCCAGACTCCCCTTTCACCTGCCTGATCAGGCAATTTGACTGCCCCGGCACAAAGCAACGCAAAGAGCTATTAGTGACATCTTCCTGGTTCAAGTAAAATCTTAACTTTGGCGGGTTTTCATCTTTAATTACAGTGCTGTTCGGAGACAAGATACGAACTGACAAGCTTTTCATAAAGAGCCTGCTGCGAAACTCAGAGAGAGACGCATAACCTCCACCCACAGGAAAGCGCGGCAAACTGAAAAACCCCTGCCCTGCCGTAATAACCCCGGATTGTTGACCAAATGCAGCTATGAATCCGGCCTTTTTAACCAGACTGACCAATTCCGGGGAAAACTCACCATAGGGGAACGCAAACAGCTTTGACGGTGCACCAAGATGTACCTCAAACGACTTCTGGGCACGATGGATATCTGCCAGAACTCTTGCGCTCCAATCAGCATCACTCTCAGCTATTGTCCTGTCGAGCAGATAAGGATGGCCGGCTGAATGGTTACCGATTTCAACGCCTTCATCCTGCAACACCTTAAGTTCCTGCCAGCTCAGATAGTCCCCTCCCCCGACCGTATCCGTACTGACAAAAAGTGTGGCCGGATAATCATATTGCTTCAGTAATGGCCAGCCATCAGTGAGAAAGGAATGGTACGCATCATCAACCGTGATGACAGCACAACGTTCTGGCAAGCCCTCTTCTTTTTGCAGCCTGTCGACAACCTCGCCGAGCTTGAGAACGGTGAACTTCTGTTGATGCAGAAGATCCAGATGTGATCGAAAATCCTGAAGAGAAATATTAGTCGTAGGATAGCGGGAATCGTTAAATCGATGGTATACGAAGACATTAGCCTGACCAGCGAACGCTGAATGGCCGTGTAAAAACAGGAAAGCAAACAGAATAAGCCGGAAGATCCAGGGCATCAAGAAGCTACGACTTCTCTCTGCTGACTTGCGACTGCTTGACTTTTGATCGAAGATAACGACGGATACTGTTGCGAGCACGCGGCATAACTGCCCACTCCAGCCACTTCGGCAGTACCGTCGGACGGTCGGCTGTTTCGACATCGATTTGATCTCCGTCCATCAAACGAGCCTTGAGTTGACGGGTTTTACCGTTGATGCGAACACGAACAGCATGCAAACCCAACTGTTCATGGATATCGAAGGCAAAATCCAGGGCACTACTCCCTTCTGGAAGTGAGCGGACATCCCCCTGTGGCGTGTAAACCTGAATCGAAGCAGAAGCCAATCGCAAACTTTCCATATCGAAAGCTGATTCACCTTCTATCAGCGACTGCATCAGATCTTCAAAATTAGAACTGCGGAACTCAAAACCAGGGGCCAGGACACCTGATTCGTTGAATCGCGACAGTTTGCGCGTGGTTATTTCTACCCGCAGACGAACTTCTCCAGCTTGCACACTGGTTTTCAAGGCCTGGTAACCGTATTGTGACGGAATATTCAGATGGTCACGCAACTTACCGGGAATAGGTGGATATAAACGATGCAGCAGACCAAGAGCGTGGTAGGCATCCATGGATCGATCGACCAGAATATCCAAAGTGTAGAGCGCTGGCAGACCACGAGTAGTCAGTCGGGCGGCAACAATGGAGAACGGACGCCAGCGATCCTTGACCAGAGCATCAATTTTATAATGTTTGAGAATATTATGAACTTCTGAACGGATGCGGCCAAGAGTGGCTTCATAGGTCTGATGTGCTTCCTTAACAGCAATGTCATAGCGCTCTGCCCGGGTCGGGTAGAGAATGATCAAGGAAAGTGCATCCAGTTCCGTGGCAACACGCCCCATCCCGAGATGCCTGGCCAATGGGACATAGATGGTTCGCGTCTCCTCGGCAATCAAACGCTGCTTTTCAGGATTCAGCGCCTGGATGGTCTGCAGGTTATCGATTCGGTCCCAGAATTTCAGGCAGAGGACTCGAACATCTCTTACCGCCAGCAGAACCTGTTTCCGATATGTCTGCTCCTTCAGGGCACTACGACTGAGGAGATCATCATCAACCTTGGTCAAACCATCGACCAGCAGCCCGATCTCCATGCCGAACATAGCACTGATTTCTTCGAGGGTTGTCGAGGTGTCTTCCACAACATCGTGCAGAAGAGCGGCAATCACCGATGCAAAGTCCATCCAGTGCCGGGCGGCCAGATGAGCTACACGCAGGGGATGGAAGAAATAAAGCTCACCAGACTTGCGTACTTGTTGACGGTGGGCCTCCTGCGCAAGACTTATCGCCTTCTGCAGAGCATCAATCGATTCATCGAGGACTTCCTCGCTGAGGCTGCCGCCATAATGAGTAACCAGCAACTCCATGATCTCATTGATCAGGCGCTTCTGGCGCTTTTCATCATAACTTTCCGGTGCATCCGGCTGTGCTATCGGTTGATGAAAACTGTTCATAAAGCTATGCTACCATGAAAGAAGTTGTTTCTGTCAGCCTGGAGGCCAGATCATGTCACGTCCGCCAAGCAGATGGATGTGGATATGCCAGACAATCTGGCCACCTGCCTCATTGCAGTTATTGACAATTCTAAAACCATCCTCTGAAATACCTTTATCATGAGCTATTTTACCCGCGACCTGGTAGATATGGCCAATCAGTTCATTATCAGCAGTCGTCAGATCGAGGGTCGTGCGAATATGTTTGCGTGGCACAATCAAAATGTGACACGGCGCCTGGGGATTGATGTCCTCAATGGCAATGACCTGATCATCCTGATAAACAAATTTACTCGGGATTTCACCGGCGATAATTTTACAGAAGATGCAATTGTCCGACATGATCTCCTCCTTCTTCTTCTGATGTAGTGTCAACAATGTCCCCATCCAGGGGGACAACATGCCATCGCTCGCGAGCGGCACGTTTACCTATGTCAGAATTATGACTGAAGAGGATCAATTGTCCATCCGTTGAGGCCAGATCAACCAGATTAAGGGCTTTTGCCAGACGCTTTTGATCAAGATGAACAAAAGGATCATCAAGCATCAACGGCAAAGAGCGGCCATCATCTCTAACTTTCGCCAGGGCAATGCGCAGTGCCAGATAGATCGCATCAACCGTTCCTTTGCTGAATTGCTCAGCAGACACCCAGCGCCGACCATCAACCTTTACCGATGGCATCATATTCTCGTCAAGTTTTACAGCAGTATAGCGCCCACCGGTTATCTTGCCAAACAGTTTGCCGGCAGCATCGTTTAAATCCACCAGGTGTGATCTACTGAACTCATCAACGGCTCCAGCGAGCAGGTTGACAGCTTTGCGCAAGACAGCAATACGCTCTTCCAGTTCGAGCTTGCGATATTGCAGAGCCGTCACCGGGGCCTGACCCTGTAGAGGTTGATTCGTGGAAAGCTCTTTAAGCTGCAACTGCAGTTCTTGCAAGCGCAGCTCTTTCTGCTTTAACCCTGTTTCAAACTCAGCCATACGAGATTCCAGCTGGTATAGCTCTTGTCCATCTTCAGCATTTTTTGATTTTTCATCAACGACATCTTCTTTAAGCAAACCGCCCTGCTTCCAGCAACACTCAAGTAATTCACGATGTGCAGCAACCAGTTTTTGCAATCTGACCAGGTCGACTGCAGAGGACGGCAAGCCGAGAGCGTTACAACGTTCACTCAGCTCTGCCTGTCGCTTTTGTACTTCCAGTTTTTTCTGGTCCAGTCGATTGCGTTCTTTGCGACATCCAGCCAGGACCTTATTCCTTGATATGTGAAGCCAGCCGCCCCACCCGAGCAGTAAGGCACTGCACACCCCCGCACCCAGTAAAAACCAGAGAAAATGGAAATTTTGCCACCAGGCAATCGCGACTCCCGCAGCAAAAACTGCAGAGGCACAGGCAACCACGACCCAGGGCACCTTGGGGATCTTCTTTTCGCGGCTGTTAAGTGCAGAGAGAGGTTGTTGAAAGGTAGCAAGTTCCTGTCTGATTTTAGCAGCATCAGCCAGCAGTTCCGGCAACTCCCGGGGCGGGTTTTGCGGTAAGCCAGCGGCAACCAGCTTTTCAGATAGAGCAATGTCATCGGACAGGGCGTCATCCTTGGCCGATGTTTTATTGCCTTCCGGCAGAACCTCTACTTCAGTTGGAGTTGACTTCTTTGCCGATCCAACTATTTTTTCCGATCCAACAGTCTGCCGACGGATTCTTTCTATATATCGCAGACCTTTTTCATATTCCCGGCGATCATTTTCCAACTCAACGGTATATTTTTCTATCTGTGCCTCGATATCGGCAGAAGTGTCTATCTCAACGAAAACCGGCACAGCTTCTACGCCACCCTGCTGTGCTAATTGCTGACAGACTTCTTCATATTCGCGATCGCGTTGTTTATCCCTGCCCCATGGGTTGCTGCGAGTCAGTTGGAAATGCTCATCCAGCAGTTCATCAAGGATCTCTGCATAATCTGTTTCTGCCGTACCACTGACCAACGTACGCAGCTTTTGTGCGAGTTCGTCACCTCTCCACTCCTGAGGATGATGCCCGAAGAAATAAGTGGCTTTGAACAGGCTCTCATCAGCAACTCCAAGCAAAGATTCAAGTAGCGATCGATACTCGCGACAAGAGGCACTACGACCCCGAAGTGGAGCCTTACCGGAAAATTGCGATAAGGTGTGATAGAGGTCATCCCTTTCTATCAATTCAACTTCATCGGTAATCAGGTTGCGCTTTATCTGGATCGTGCGCCCATGACCTTCAAAAAAGAGTGCGGCCTGACAGACATTGCGTCCCCAGGGTTTAAACTTTTCCAGGCGATCTGTGCCAAAGAGTACAGCAGGGACAGCCTCGGCAAGGGTCGATTTACCAGCCTCATTAGGACCAATGACCAGGTTCACGCCTCGTCGAAATTCAATGGTTCGGGCACGAAATCTGCCGAAATTTTCCAGTTCTACACTACGCAGTATCATGAGACATCGCCCTCCATGACTTGAAACCGCCTCAAGAGCATCTGGAGAGCTTTTTCCAGCAACACCAATTCATTACTGTCGGCATGTTCTGCCTGCTCGAGAACCATGCGGACAAGCACGCCACGGACACTCTCCTCTCGAGCCCGAGTCTCGACATGTGTACTACCCAGCAAACGTGTCATACTGCTCCCCCATCAAAAAACTCCGGATAATAACAGATATTCTGGTGACAAACCGCACCAAATCTTTCTTTGTGGGCTGCCATTGCCATACGTCGATATTCTGCAAAATCAGTAACACTTTCCGCCAGTGAGAGAAACTCTTTTGTCAAAATAACATTTCTGACTTTCTGTGTGGAAGGAGCCCCGCGGCCAACCAGTTTTAAACCATGAACACCTGCCTCCCTGAGGTGGGGAACTGCACAGAGGCCACAACCGTGACGACGGTTAGTTTCCGACCAACTGTCCTGCCGCTGCATAGCATGCCGCAATTGTGAAGAAGGCCCGTCAGTGAGCGGGGCAAGTTCATAGGTGATTTCGCAAGGCCAGATTTTCTCAGGGCTGGAGTGATGAAAGGTGCACAGCCCTTCGGTATTCGGGCATTTGCCAACCAGCAGGAATGCATCAAAGTGAATCTTCGGGACCTGTCGTATAATTGACGTCATGTCAGCTACGTTCAAGTGCCTTGGTAAAATGACACGTTGCATGCCCTGCTCTGCCATAAAACGGACGGCACCTGAGTTTGTCAGGTGAGCAAGAGTACTGGCGTGATACTCGAGATGTCCATGACGCTTTTGCAATAACCGTAATAATCCGGGATCGGCAAGAATCAGACTGTCGATGCCTATAGTCACCATGCGATCAACATATTCGAGCAGCAGAGGCAACTGTTTGTCCGTATAGAAAGGGGCGTTCAAGGTTAAGGCAAAGGTTCGTTTATGAGCATGAACAAGTGAGATAATCTCTGACAGCTCCTGTTCAGAAGCGATTTGTGCAGTTGAAAAAGTCCGTTGATTCAGCGAAGCCGCAAGGCTGTAATTGTCCCACTCAGCCGGAATGTAGCCACCATAAAGCTCATCCGCACCAGCCTGCAGAAGCAGGTCGGCTTCCTTAAGATTATCAACTGGCGAGATAATGAGCATGTTAACTGTTGTCCTGATATTTCCAGATGTTGTCGCGTCGATAATCCCACCAGGCCGGATCAGCATCAGCCGTCAAACTTTCGCCAACCAGAAGCAGTGTCAGGGCGGGCCTCGGATTAGGGCTGTCCAGATTGAAAAAATCTCTGGGACCAACCCTTTCTACAATCGTATCGAGAGTGGCCACTATGATCTCCTCATCAGGCAAACCGACCCGGTGAGCAAGAGCCATCGGCACATCTTTACCGTAACCTTTGCGTAGTTGAGCTACCAACTCTGCCAGAGGTATATTATTCATATAGATCAGAAGTGAAACACCCGGTGCGGCGAAATCGCCCATGGTTGGTGCATCTGGACCTTCGCCAAGAGTCCGTGGCGAAGCAAGAATGGCACGACTGCAGACTCCTGGAAGATCAAGGGTTTTCTTCAGAAGTGCCGAGGCGGCATTGGCGGCACCAACGCCAGGGACAACAACGGCCAGATCTCCCAGGGCATCAACCACAGCCTGAAAAGGTGAATAGAATGTCAAATCACCAGGCACCAGAAAAGCAATCGGCCCATTGACCAACTGATCCTTGATCAGGGTAATCAGGTCAGCAAAATAGAAATCAAAAGGGACGAACAGTTCTTTGCCATCCAGAAACTCAGCAAAAGGCTGATCATAAAGTGGAGGGACATAAACCACTCGACATTCTTTGAGCAAGCGCTCTGCGCGGCGAGTCAACAGATCCGGGTCTCCGGGACCGGCACCAAGAAAATAGACCTGATAATTCATGAGGTTGTCTCCATACGCAGATGAATCAGGAACTCACGATTGCCCTTTGGGCCTAAGACCGGGCTTTCACAAACATCCATGACCTGGCAACCAAGCTGCCTTGCCAGAAGTTTGATTTTATCAACAACCTGGGCATGCTGTTCCGGATCACGAACAACCCCTCCCTTACCTACCTGCCCCTTACCAACTTCGAATTGTGGCTTGATCAGAGCAACGACATCACTGCCGGGCTCCAGCAGAGAAAGAGTTACGGGCAATACTTTCTCCAGCGAGATGAATGAAGCATCAATCACAGCAAGCCCGGGTGTTTCTTCGAGCTGTTTGGCTGTCAAATGCCTGATATTGGTACGCTCAAGGTTAACAACCCGCTCATCGTCACGTAGTTTCCAGGCCAACTGGCCATATCCGACATCGACGGCAAAAACCTTTACCGCGCCATTTTGCAGCAGGCAATCGGTAAATCCACCTGTCGAAGCTCCAACATCAATGGCAGTGCATCCAGCAACGGCAATATCGAAACATTCCAGAGCTTTGGCAAGTTTCAATCCGCCGCGTGAAACATAGGGGATATCTTCGCCTCGCAGGCGAATGGAAGCAGCGCTATCAACCTGGGTACCGACTTTGTCAATGGTCTGGTCATCCACTACGACCCGGCCGGCCAGAATCAAGGCCCTGGCCCTTTCACGCGACCCGGCCAGTTGCCGTTGAACCATCAGTTTGTCGATCCTCTCTTTGGCAGCCATCGAAACTTTTCACCATCAGGAGATTGAGATTAAATTGTCGCCAGAAGGCGCTCTCTTGCCATGTTTCTGTCTTGTTGAAGACATCGACCAAGAAATAATTCAAAAGCTTGCGTAAGCCAGTCAACCTGTTCGAGAAGAGCATGCCCGGCTGGAACCACATGAAGCATCGCCTCATGTGTTCGGGCAAAATCAAAAACAGCTGCAATCGGTACAATATCGTCACTCCAACCGTGAACGACAGTCAATTCGCGAGAGACCGGTTGTGGTGTTTTATTAGCGTAATCGGGCAAACCGAAAGCAGGGGCCATAAGGAACAGGCCAACCGGTTTCACTTCTTGTGACGCTACAGTCACTACATAACCACCCATGCTTGAGCCAACCAGCACGATTGGCCCCTCTATCGACCTGACTTCATCGATCAACCGGACAACTCGTAATTCGGGATCACGATTATCGCTATCATCACGACTGATCACCCGGCAACCAAATCTCTCTGCCACCTTGGCAAGAGCCCTGATCTTTGTCCCCCAGGGGCCACTTTCACGGCCATGTGCGAAAACTATGGTGAAATTCTGCATCTGTTTACCTCATCAAAAATGATTGAAGATTATAGCATGATTCACAGCTTAAACCCACTGCCATGGCGTGATTATTTGTATGGAGTTTAAATCGTCCAACATGAGGCACTTTGCGGAACAAATAGAATGGAGCACAAAAAAAACCGCCCTTGCATGGCGGTTTTTTTAATGATCATCTCAAGGGAACCTCAGGAGTGTTTCGTGCTGTCCAGGTCTGAGTGAGACTTTGAGAGCAATTATTGCTCTCAAAGGAGTTGAAATATAGATCAAACAAACAAGTTCACTGACAGTTCATTGAGCTGTTCATTGTTGGGCCAACAGGCAGCTAGTCTTCCTTTTTTATGGGCCGTCCTTCAAGCACCCACTGCTGTATACCACCCTCCACGGCGACAACGTTTTCAAATCCTTTGCCGATCAGATAACGTGCTGCAGTTGGAGCCCTGTTCCCCTTCAGGCACAAGACAACAATCTGTTTCTTCTTATCTAAGGTTGAAGTACGCAGGTGCAGCTCATTCATCGGGATTTGTACCCGCTTTATATGATCAATATGGAATTTACGCGCATCGTCATCTAGATTAATGTCGACGAGAATAATAGGCTCGCCGCCTAATTTTCCAGCCAGTTCTGCAACGCTTATTTTCTTTACTTCAACATCAGGAAGTTTGTCGATGGTAACAGTCGGATAACCTGCGGCAACCCACCCAGGCAAGCCTTCACGAAAGGCATAGACATTCTCGTAACCAAGTTCTACTGCTTTTACAGCCGCTCGCCAGGAGGCAACACATTTTGCACCAAGACAATAAAACACAAGTTCCCTTGATTTATTTTGCGGTAACTGCGCTTCCAATTGATTCATCGGGATATTTACTGAATCCTTGATATGCAGATTGTCAAATTCAAGCGGGCTAAGAGGGAAAACCACCAATGCGTCACCAGAATCCATCATTTCTTTAACGACATGAGCATCGATCTCTTTATATTTCTTTGCCTCTGCATAGGTACTGATTGAAACCATGAAAACCATCAGGATTAATGTGACGACGAGCTGGGTTCTCCACTTGAACATAATCTGTTTCACCTTTTACAAAAGTTAAATCCGTCTATTAGTGACGGATTTAACTTTGAGATAATGTAATATTACCGCAAAGATTATAATATATTAATTTTTAAAGCAAACACTTTTTGTGGATGAAATTGCGAGTGTGATTTTAAGAAGAAAGGATACTATCAATATACTGAGAGCAAGTTGACTGCCAAAACTTCCGACCAGTACGGCGCCCCCTTACCAATAGAGACAAAGCCACAGTGGCCACCACGACCTGGTCTTACAAGGGTTACTACCGGGTTGCCATGATCACTGAAATCAGGAGAGCAGGAAGATGTCAGGAAAGGATCGTTGTGAGCATTGACAATCCAGGTTGGCAGGCGAACGGAATCAAGATACTGATTGCTGCTACACTGATCCCAATAATCTTGTGCATTTTGGAAACCATGGAGAGGAGCAGTGTAACGCTCGTCAAAATCAGCGAAGGTTTTCAAGCTGCCGTAGTCATCGCATGGGAATAAGTCAGGGAAGCTCTGTGCCTGGTGACGCACTTTTTCACCCATCATACGCATGAAGCGTCGCATGTAAACTGTGTTGCAGGGCTCAGCCAGTCGCAATGAAGCGGCAGCGAGATCACAGGGGACCGAAAAGCAGACGGCAGCTTTTACTTCATCAGGAACCAGGTCTGCATCACGCCCCAGGTACACCAGGGAGAGGTTTCCTCCCATGCTGAAACCAACCAGGGAAATTGTTTCGTAGGCGTATGTGCTCAACGCATGCCGAACAACAGCATCAAGATCGTCTGTTGCTCCATTATGAGTAAAACGTGGCTGACGATTGATCTCTCCACCACAACCGCGAAAGTTCCAGGCTAAAACATCCCAACCGTTGGCCGCCAGCGCATTCGCCATACCGGTGACATAGTACCTGCGTGAATCTCCCTCGAGTCCGTGAGAAATAATCGCCAGGCGTTTATGTCCAGACTGTAACCAGTCCAGATTGAGAAAATCGTCATCAACTGTCGTGATTTGTTCACGACGATAAGATGGCAAATCAACTTTTCTAAACAGTGACGGCCATATCGTTTCGAAATGAGCGTTGCAGAGATACCAGGGGCGTTTGTAAGGTGGCAAATCCATAAATTTATCCAGGAGGGTATCGGACTAGACTAGCTGAAGCGAAAATCCGGAAGCTTGGGCGCAGATTTTGGCCCGTTTAGTCCGATACCCTCCCTGGCAATAAACTCAATACAGTTTGAAGTTCTGCGACATCTGTCAATGGTGCTCTGCAGGTAAAATTCTGACAAACATATGCAGTAGCGCGTCCATGCATCGTTTTCATGCTCTGTACAAAGGGGACCAGGCTGACAATCGCTTCCGAACTGTTCTCAGGCT
This sequence comes from Desulfuromonadales bacterium, assembly GCA_030614505.1. GTDB lineage: Bacteria > Desulfobacterota > Desulfuromonadia > Desulfuromonadales > BM103 > M0040. Next base: position 4,730 of record JAUWTX010000004.1, on the reverse strand, counting down.
TGAACAAGACGACTGTCTGCTGCAGATTAGCACTACGGACAACAGACAACATGGTTTCCGTCGAAGCCTCTCCCGGGCTCCCGACGATAACTATTTCTCGGGTCGGCCGCAAAAGCCAGTTTGCAGATTGCAAGAACTGAGTATATCCCGCCGGGTATCGGGACACTTCTGCCGAGAGCGCATGAAGCAGGTGATCGGCCACATCCTGCCATGACGAATCGCCTGTCAGAAGAAACAATCGAGCAAAAACATCCAGTGTGACCGAACTGGCTGACGGCATGGCACCATCAAAAGTGCTCGACGGCCTTATCAGGAGCTTCTCGCCATCATGCGGAGTATCATAAAGCCGCCCATTATCCGGATCCTGGAGAAACTGCCGCAATATATTTGCAAGCTCAATTGTCTGCGCCAGGTGTTGAGGATCGAAAGTAGCCGCATATAAGTCGAGAAGACCCCGAGCCAGAAACGCGTAGTCCTCCGAAAAAGCAGGGATAGCTGCTTCACCCAGGCGATACCTGCGGAAAAGACGACCGTCTTTGCTGCGCATCGAAGTCAAGATAAAGTCGGCGGTTCGGCATGCACTTTCGATATATTCCTGGTCCCCAAGCACCCTGCCGGACTCGGCAAGAGCCGATATCGCCATACCATTCCAGGCGGTGATGATTTTATCATCCAGATGGGGCCTGACACGTTTTTCTCGTGCTTCAAAAAGCTTCCTTCGAGATGCATCTAAACATTCAGCCAATGCTGATTTGTCAGGGGCCCCTGCCGACGCTGGTGACAGATGGAGGATATTGTTACCAGTGACTTTTCCGGTCATCTCATCATGATAGTTCCCATCAGTGAGGACATTGTAAGTCGTGCAGAAGGCTTCAGCATCGGCATCCAGTTGCGTAGTGACATCAAACTCCGACCAGAAGTAAAACTTGCCTTCGACACCTTCGGAGTCTGCATCTTCAGCAGAGAAGAAAGCACCTTTTGGAGACGACATATCACGCAACAGGTATGTAAAAATTTCGCGCACAGTTCTAGCGTATATCTCGTCGCCAGAGATTTTCCAGGCCTCAAGATAAGGGAGAACCAGACCAGCCTGGTCGTAAAGCATTTTTTCAAAATGCGGCACAAGCCATTTCTCATCCGTTGAATAACGATGAAAACCGAATCCGATTTGATCGTATATTCCACCATTGCGCATCAGTTGCAGGGTCTGCTCGACCATTGACAGGCACTGCTCATCGCCCGACAACCTGTAAACCTGCAAAAGAAAGGTCAGATCATGCGGGCGAGGGAACTTCGGGGCTGTACCAAAGCCACCATATTGCCTGTCAAAAGTTCTTTTCAGAGTCTGCTCGGCTTCTGTATGTAAATCGAGGCTGATAGAGTTGCCGGCATCGGGGCTCATGCCGCCCTGCATTTCACCTACGATCTCTTTGGAAGCATTGCGCAGAGAATCAGGATCACCCTGCCATTTGTCAGCGACCCATGGGAGAAGGTTCATCATCCCATGCTGACCATGGCGTCCATGCTTGGGGAGATAAGTCGCAGCATAAAAGGGCTGTGCATCCGGCGTCATAATGATAGTCAGCGGCCAGCCGCCGCTACCCGTCAGTCTCTGGCAGACTTCCATGTAAACCTGATCAATATCAGGACGCTCCTCCCGATCGACTTTTATAGAAATATAATGAAGGTTAAGAAGTTCGGCGACTTCTTCATCCTCAAAACATTCGTGGGCCATAACATGACACCAATGGCAAGTCGAATAGCCGATTGAGAGAAAAATCAGCTTGTTTTCATCGCGAGCACGCTTAAAAGCCAACTCCGCCCATGGATACCAGACTACAGGGTTATCTACATGTTGAAGAAGATATGGGCTTTTTTCTGTATTCAGAGGATTCATAGTTGCTAACCCTTCTGCACTGGCCGTCCCGAGCGTCGCCAGTGGGCCATGTGGCCATGCAACAATTCGAGATTTTTGTAGCCATGCCATTTGAGCAGCATTTTGGCAAGTTGAGCACGAGGACCATGCTCACAGACGAGGACCAAAGGGTCTCTTTTGCTTTGGGTCGCGGTCTCTGTGCTAGCCAGAATTCTTACCAGGGGGGAATGAATGGCTCCCGGGATGTGACCAGACTTGAACTCGAAGCTGCTGCGGACATCAAGGACAACATGAGTCGGCCCAGATTTGAGGCTTATTTCCAGCTCATCAGGTGTCACTGCTGGCCCTGTTCTTCCACATCTGAGCCTGGCATTTCCAGGCTGACCCGGCCAATCAGACCAGCTCGCAATTCGCGCAAAAGCAGTTCTGACGCGCGTAGCTGATCAACAATCCCCCCGGCAGCAAGACAGCCACGTTTGCGACCGATCTGATCGATCAGGGCAGAGGCACTTTCCGGCATTTCAGTAAGTTTATAACGTGTAGCAAGCGGTTCACAGTATCGGCTCATCAGATACTCAGCAGCAAATAGCGCAACGCTTTCGTAATCCATGGCGGCATCACCTATCGCACCGCTGACAGCTAACCGGTAGGCACTCTTCTGATTGCGAATATCCGGCCAGAGCAGACCGGGTGTATCGGCAAGGTGAATGCCATTGCGCAGATCTATCTGTTGATGACAGGTCGTGATAGCCGGCCGATCGCCTACACGAGCCATTTTTTTCCCTGCCAGGGTGTTGATCAGAGTAGATTTGCCAACGTTCGGAATGCCGACCACCATGGCACGCAAGGTCTTGCCAGGCACACCACGATGTGGCACCAGACGACGACAAAGTTTAGGTATCTGGCCAGCAGCTGAACGTTTCCTGGCCTCAAGTGGAATTGCCTTCACGCCCTCCTGCTGGTCGAAATACTCAACCCATGAGTCGGTCACGTCAGGATCGGCGAGATCGCTTTTGTTCAGGACTTTGATACAGGGTTTATTGCCACGGAGCTTTTCCAGCATAGGGTTAGCGCTGGAAACTGGCAGGCGAGCGTCAAGAACTTCGATTACGACATCTATCTTCGGCATCACCTCAGCGATCTGCCGCTTGGCTTTCGCCATGTGTCCTGGATACCATTCAATTGTCATCGACTGTATTCCTTAACTTTACAAAAACATCCAACGCAAAGCCGCAAAAGAGTCAGGCTCACCCATTTGCGGCTTACAGTCGTCATTTTTGGACATCTTTACGTTAATAAGATTTACGAAAAATGGTTTTGTGACATTTTGGGCAAGGAGGAATTCGGGTTGTTTTGGTCATATGCATTTCAGCATCGCACTCTTTGCAGGTTAATGTCCCGGGACTGGTGATTTCCCCGGTCTTATATTGCAGGGATTTTTCAGATTTCGACGCAAGTTCCGTAAGTGTTTCAGCTGTACTGGTCAGAATACGTGAGAAGGCGCTCTGCACACCAGCAGCCAGTCGCTGTGGTTCTACTGCCTTTTTCACAGCCTCTTTGGCCTTGTCGGCGTTCTCTTTCAAATCTCTACGGACATATTCACCAAGTTTGTCTGCCTGCTCACGCGAGAAATCACCTGCGGAAGAAAGTTCCTCTTTAGCCTTCTTAAGCGCCTCATCAAAGGTCTTCTTCCCTTCCTCAAGGAAGTCGGCCGTACGGGAAGCCAGTTTTTCATAAAGACCAACTTCTTCATGCTCATCTCTTTTGTCATTCTGATCGTTCATAATTTCTCTCCGAATTAAAGTAGTCAGTTGCAATACGTATAAATATTACCACAAAGAGCGGCAGTTTAGGTTCCATGAAATGAATATTGAAGAAATCATCAGAAAGTGCGAGAATAGCACGACTTTTAGGAAGACCAAGTAATGGAGGTAAGTATGCAGAGCCGATATATCATGACTGCCTTTGGCAAAGACAGACCCGGTATAGTTGCCGATGTAACGCAAGTTTTATATGAGAATGGCTGCAATCTCGAAGACACCACCATGTCGATGTTGTCTGATGAATTTACTATCAACCTGCTATTTTCATCCAACAATGACAATATCGAACAAAGCCTGCTGGAAAAATGCCGCGAATTGGAGCAACAGAAGGATATTTCTGCTTTTATTCGTCCGATTAAGGAGCGTCGCCTGGCAAATCCGAAAGGTTTTGCGATATGCACATTACATGTCGAGGGAATGGACCAGGCAGGTATCGTTTACAAAATAAGCCAGTTTCTCGCTGACAGATCGCTGAACATTGTCGATCTAAAATCAACCGTGATGGTAACCCCTGAGAGCGGTACGGCTCTTTATATGATGGACATTCACATTCAGCTCCCGGAAGCGGCCGCAATGCAAACTATCGAAGAGGGGCTGAATATCGTTGCTGAAGGACTCAATGTCGAAATCACAGTCTCTGTATAATTTAAAGACTGTATGCGAATCTGAATGGCACGGCTGAAGAAGCCAGACAAGAAACGCAGGCCCACCTCTCCATCGATCATATTCAACCAATGACGTAAGTATACTTGAGCGTCGGAAACTCCGGAGGGGTATTAACTTTCACATTCCCCGGCAAGAACTTCTCGTAGTTCGTTCCGCTTGCGTCGGTATGGAACACCGCACAACAATGTCACATGAGCGGCCCGGTAGTGCTCGATCTCTTCGCCAAGCTTGCGAAACTTCAGTTTCACAATGAACACAGCAGAAGCCCACAGCAGGGCAACAACCCAAACCCACCAGGTAAGCAAGATTTTCACACCAACGACCAGAAGCAGAGCGAGTGAAACAAGGCCACCGAAAACATAAGG
>JAUWTX010000051.1 GCA_030614505.1 Desulfuromonadales bacterium | reverse complement strand
GGTCTGCCTCTTCACGCATATTGTGAATGAGAACCCCTTTTTGCGCACCAATCACTTTCATATCATAGTCGTCCATGATGCCAACCTGATCAACGTCCTCACCCTCCCACTCGGCAACAATCGCCCCCTGGGCTCCAGGGACACGTTCAACCAATGCATTCAGAAGAGACTTGAAAGGCATAGTTCAGGCGACCTCTTTCATACACACCGACACCAGCTTGGAAACTCCAGGCTCCTCCATGGTAATACCATATAGGTTGTCGGCAATTTCCATTGTCCGTTTATTGTGGGTGATAATAATAAATTGTGATGTTTTGGCCATTTTCGAAACAATCTCGTTGAAACGGCCAATATTGGCATCATCCAAGGGCGCATCGACCTCGTCGAGAAGGCAGAACGGTGACGGCTTAATCAGGAAAATGGAGAAAATCATGGCAACAGCTGTCAGGGCTTTTTCGCCGCCGGAAAGCAAAGTCACGTTCTGCAGCTTCTTGCCGGGTGGCTGGGCGACCACCTCGATCCCCGTCTCAAGGAGATCATTTTCATCGGTCAGGCGCAACTCGGCCTGACCACCGTTGAATAATTGCGGAAAGAGCTCACGGAACTTGGCGTTAACCTGGTCGAACGTTTCCCGGAAACGCTGGCGGGTGGTCCGGTTTATTTTGGCAATTGCTGTGTGCAGACCCTCCACCGATTTTTGCAAATCCTCCTGCTGCACCGTCATGAACGTATAACGTTCTTCGAGTTCCTGGTATTCATCGATCGCCATCAGGTTGACTTCACCGATATCATCAATGCGATTCTGCAGGTAATCACGACGTTCCGCCGCCGAGACTTCTTCAAACCCGTCATCATACTTCCCGGCAACTTCAGGTGCGGAGAGATCGATCCGGTAACGCTCAAGAAACGCTTGCAGCATATGCTCGATCTCCAACTGCAGCTCGCGACTCTGCATCTGCCAGGAAGACAACCCCTCACGTAATTGCTGAGCCTGGGCACGAAACTGCTTGAGTTCCGCTTCACGCCGGTCAATGTCCTGACGACTCTCTTCGAATCGCTCTCGCAAACCAGCAAGGGCGTGTTCCTGCTCGACACGCTTATGATAAAGAAGCTCCATCTTCACTTTGAGCTCTTCATCTTCACTACGCAGTGCTGCCTGCTTGTCGACAGCTTCCACAGCATCCTGAATGAGTATCACCTGTCTCTGTCGCAACTCTTCACGCAGACTTGCCAGACGCTCCAGGGCATTGCGGCTGTTTTCTTCACGTTCACGCAGACTCGCCAGACTGACTTTCAGACTTGTAACTCCCTGACGCGCCTCATTTGTCTTCACACGCAGGCTCTGAAGGTCTTCTTGCAATCGTATCACCAGGGCTTCCAGTTCACGTTTTTCACCTTCACCCGATTCGCACGTACTGGACGAAGTCTGCAAAGTCCGCTGCAGGGTTTCATGCTCTTCGTGCAGTTGTTCTTCTTCCAGGCTGAGAACTTCGATACGCTCCTGGAGTCTGACATCCTCCTGCAGCAACCCGTCAAGGTCTTTGCGGCTGTCTACCACACGAATTTCCTGCTGATGCAGGTCATACTCGGTCTGGCGCAGAGCAACTTCTGTCGACTGGGTTTCTTCACGCAATGCCTCGCGACGCTGATTCAGTTTATTGACTTCGCTATCCAGCTTCTTGACTTGCTTCTGCAGATCCTTCATCTCTCGTTTCTTATGCAGCAGACCCTGGTCGAGGGCCCGATGGCCACCACCGGTCACCTCACCGCGATGGGTAAGCAGGTTGCCATCCTCGGTGACCAGCGTCACTCCGAAAGGTAGCTTCTGCGCGAAATATCCAGTCAGATCATCAACCAGATAAACACCGGAGAGAAGACGTGACACTGCATTCTGAAAACCGGTACGACCCTGCAGGAGGTCCACCAGAGGTTTGCCTCCAGACAGCTTCGGAGCTTCGGCAGCAGGATATTCAGGTAAGAGGAATGTACAGCGACCTTCATTATCACGCAGATAAGCCAGGGCTTCCCGGGCACTCTCGAGATTGTCAGGTAACAGGGCCTGTACACGTTCCCCCAAGACAGCCTCGATGGCCGTCTCGTAACGGGCCGGGACATCAAGAATGTCAGCAACCAACCCTTTCATGCGTGCTTTGTGTTTTGCATCGGCAAGCAGTGTCTTGACACCACGGGCGTAGCCCTCAAGATTATGCTCCAACTGCTGAAGCGTTTCGAGGCGCGAACGTTGGCGACTGAGTTCTTCGCGTCGTTGCAGCAGTTCATTTTCAACCTGTTCCATCTGTTCTTTAAGGCCGGCCTGACGCTCCTGCAACTGTTGACGCTGCTCAACGAGGCCGCCGCGCGCACTTTCAATCGTTTCGAGAGCGCTGGTCAGACTGCTGCTGCTGTTCTGCAAACGTTCAAGCTGCGCGGTCACTGCCACCGCCTCATGGCGGTTTCGTTCGGTTAAATCAGCAAGCACGGCAAGCCGCCGGTCGGCCTCTTCCTGCTGACTGCTCATGCGGCTCAATTCAGCAAGCAGATGATAAAGTTTCTGGCGAACCTGCTCCAGTTGTCGGCCCAGACTATCTTCCTGCTCGGTCAAATCCAGCAGCACCCCTTCGCTTTCGGCCAAGCGCACTCCCTCTTCAGCAAAGACCCGGGTCTGGTCCTCCTGGGTCTGGCGCAAGGCAGCCTCCTCCTGATCTGCAGTCGACAGACGACGGTCGATTTCAGTCAGTTCCGTCGCAATTCTCTCCTGCTGACGATCAAGGGACTCAACCTCTTTGACACCAAACTCAAGCCGACTCTCAATCCGTTGAATTTCGCCGGTAAGATGGAAGACTCCAGTTTGTCCCTGAGTCGTTTCTTTATCGCGCTCGGCATGATTCAAGCGAGCCTGCTCCAGTCCGAGGTCCGCCTGTTCAAGCTGTCGGGTGACGGTATCAACCTGCCCGGTCTGCTCTTCAGCAGAGCTGCCGACCTGCTCAGCTTTTTCATTCAGTGCCGAGTATTGGCGCAAGCCAAATTGCAACTCCAGATCACGAAGCTCTTCTCGAAACTCCCGGAAACGCTTGGCTCGCTGGGCCTGCCGCTTCAGGCTGTTCATCTGACGTCGCACTTCACTGATGATATCGCTGAGGCGCAGGAGGTTCTGGCGAGTTGCATCGATTTTACGCAAGGCGGTTTTTTTGCGCGCCTTGAACTTGGTGACACCAGCGGCCTCTTCGATAAGACTGCGACGGTCCTCGGGCTTGGAATTAATGATCATGCCGATCTTGCCCTGTTCGATAATTGAATAGGCGCGAGTACCAACCCCGGTATCCATAAATAGTTCCGTGATATCCAGCAGGCGACAAGGAGTCTTGTTTAGAAGATATTCACTCTCACCATTGCGGTAGAGTCGCCTTGTAACTTGAATCTCTGCATACTCACTGAAAGCGGCAGGCGCCAGGCCGGACTCATTGCCCATAATCAGGGTCACCTCGGCCATGCCGAGCGGCTTGCGATTTTCACTTCCCCCGAAAATAATATCTTCCATCAATTTGCCACGCAGGTTACGTGCACTCTGCTCGCCCATAACCCAGCGAATCGCATCAACAACATTACTCTTGCCGCAGCCGTTGGGGCCAACAATCGACGTAATGCCGTCATCGAAGCCAAGAACAGTACGTTCGACAAACGACTTAAAACCTGTAATTTCAATACGTTTTATTTTCATGGGAGATAGAGATCGAAACAGCGGAAAACCCGTTCTCTTTTTCCGCTTGTCCGTGCTGTTTTTTTCCTTGCTTTTACAATAAGTAGCCGGTGATGTTAGCAAGCTCTGGCTATGCTGTAAAGGAGATTTAATGCATACTGCACCGTAACTTTTTGCACCTTGAACAGTTGTTCCCAAAAGCTGTAACAGCTATGTTATGAATATGAACATGACCAAGTGGGCTATCAATACGCGAGACGAAAAGCTAACCCTGCTGGAGGCCCTCTTATTAAGGGTTCCGACAGCACCAAGATCCTTCCTGCGACAGCTTTGCAAAAAACAACGCATCGCTGTCGATAACTGCATTGCAGAGGCGGACAGACCTGTCCAGACCGGTGAGATTATCACTGTCAAAACATCTCAACGCTGGCAGGAGTGTCTGGAGCAATCACGCATTCAGCCCGAACAGATTCTCTACGAAGACGATCAGTGCATAGTGATCAACAAACCGGCGGGGCTTGCCATCCACCGTGCCCATGGACATGATGACAACCTGTTGTGGCGTGTGCAGGATTTTCTGCGCCTGCGTAGCGAAACATTTCAGGTCGCGCCGATCCACCGACTGGATATCGGCACATCAGGCGCTGTCCTGTTCGGCAAGGGGCACGCGTCGATCGGCCAGCTGGGCCGAATGATCATGGCCGGGCAGGCGACCAAGCGTTACCTGGCGCTGGTCGGGGGCTGTATAACCATCCCAGGTGAACTGAGCTCTGCTGTCCCTGCCAAGGGAAACACCAAAGAGGCTTTGACCAGGTTCCGTCCCGTCACCGCTATCGATGGATACACCCTCCTCGATCTGGAGTTGGTCACCGGTCGGCATCATCAGATACGTTATCAACTGGCAGCGGCCGGCTGGCCGATCATTGGCGACAAACGATATCGTGGTAAACTCGTAAACAACATTGAATGGCCCTTCCTGCACTGCCATCATCTGGCTTTTCCACAACCGGCAACCGGGCAGGCCGTTGATATCAGCTGCCCACTCCCGGAGGACTTATGGAGGCTGTTGGGATCCCTGGGCTTCACACAAAGCAGCGTGTCGGACTATCAGGGATTGAAGCGAAACGTTTGATAAAATTCTGCAGATGGCTGTAAATACCAGTATAATGACAGGCAGTTAATTTCATACGACTTCAACCAAAAACAGGCTCCACTTCACCATGTCAACGACTGACCAACAAGACAGAAGAGTTCTGCACAGACGAATGGCGTTGCGCACCGCCATCTTGTACGCAGTCTTCGCCGGTTTGTGGATTTATTTTTCCGACGCACTCCTGGCATTACTCTTCAGTGATCCAGCCCAACTGACCCAGGCACAGACCTTCAAAGGCTGGTTCTTTGTGGTGATGACGGCTGTCCTGCTTTTCCTCTACCTGAGCTATTGTCTCCAGGTGCAACGTAATTGCGAGGAAGCGATCGAGGAAGAACAGGACAAGGCTCAGCAGGATATCCGGGAGCGCTTCAAACAGCTCAGCACTTTGTTCGATTCGATGAATGCCGTCGTCTATGTTGCGGACTTTTCAACCTATGAGCTGCTCTATGTCAATAGCTTTGCAGAGGAGTTTTTTGGCAAAGATTGGCGGGGACGCAAATGCTACCATCATCTGCAGGACGACATTAATCAACCGTGTGATTTCTGTACGAATTCACAACTCATCATTAATGGTGAGCCCGGAGATCCAGTCACCTGGGAGTTTCTCAATACCAAGAACAAACGCTGGTACGAATGCTTTGATAATGCAATCCGCTGGACAGATGGCCGGCTGGTAAGACTGGAAGTTGCCCAAGATATTACCGAACGCAAAGAGCTTGAAAAAATCAAGGATGACCTGCTCTCCACGATGAGTCACGAAATGCGGACTCCCCTGACTGCTATCAGCGGATTTGCCGAACTTCTTCTCAATGAACCGGAAGTCCCTGAACAACACAGGCGACATCTTAAAATCATTTACAATGAAGCAGAGAAACTGACTGAACTCATTAACAGGTTTCTGGATATACGCCGTCTTAAAATCAACCGGGCACGTATCAACTACGAGTACCTGCCAGTTCTGAGTCTCTTAAAAAATGCGAAGGGAGGCTGTCGGGACTGCAAGCCATATCACGACATTCAGATTGAGTGCCAAACAGATTCACAGGTCTACGGCAACCGCCAGGAACTGACCCAGGCCATCATCCAGCTTCTGGAAAATGCCTGTCGCTACTCACCCAAGGGCGGAAAAATTTCTCTCATCGCCCAGACCAGTGACCGTGAAACCTCGATTAGAATAACCGATCAGGGGATCGGCATCCCGGAACACGAACTGGAGTCGATATTCAAACCGTTCCACAGGCTTGACACCGGCAACCGTCGCAGTACAGGAGGTGTTGGACTTGGCTTGTGCGTGGCAAGAGAGATTGTGACTCTCCATGGAGGCCAGATGAAGGTCGAGAGCACACCAGGTCAGGGCAGTACTTTTACAGTTTTGTTACCCCAACCGGTCGACAGAGACAAGGCCCTGAACGTCAACACCTCTGGCAGTCTGTCGGACAATCAGGGCTGCTAGCACCAGGCAATCATGACAAGCAAAACAAAAAAAACCACACCACGCAAACGTCTGCTGCTTAAGACCATATTGACAATAGTCCTCCTGGTAGTTGCCTGGGTCACATATTTTCTGGTCAACTTTGACCTCAACAATTATCGTCAACAGGCTGAAGAGAGACTCTCCTCCCTTCTGTCGTTGCCCGTGAAGATCGGTGAGATACATTACAATTTTCACGACACCAATCTTGCCTTGCACGTTGCTGGCCTGCAAATCGGCGACAAAAGCTCGACCCTTCAGCTCGACACTCCGGACATCCAGATCAATTTACAGTGGCTGGGACTGCTTAAGCGCGACTTCAGATTTTCCAGGATAAGCCTGGTTCAACCACAATTCTGGGTAAGATCTGCAATCGATGCGCAAACCAGCGTGGACAATTCCCAGGCCAAACCCACCCCCATAATGATTGATCTGGCACTACTGCATAAAGCCAGCATTGACGACCTGAAAATCCATGGCGGAGCTGTGCATATAGAAACTTCTCACCCTGGTCAGCCAGTACAACAGATTGACATTACAGAACTCGATGGCGAGTTCTCTGGCATACGCCTGAATCAGAGTTCTCAGCTCAAGATGAAGGGCGATCTGAGAATCCCGGGGCAGAAGGAAAAGTGTTCTTGGCAGCTTCAGGGGGAAAGTACCCTGACACTGGATGAGGACAAAGGACTGGTGCCACACTTCAATCTTGACATGAAGGCCAAAAATCTGGACCTCGGTGCTATCAAGGCTGTTTTTGTCGAACAGCTTGCCGGCTATTCCATTGAAGGCATAAGCGATCTGAGCCTGCAGATTGAAAGGTCGCCAGATAGAAGCCTCGACTTTCAAACTGAGCTATCGTCAACTAACATTGCCCTGCTACCCGGCCCTGCCTACACCACCCCGATCCGCTTTAAGAACCTTCTGGCCAGTGGACGCCTGCAGATTCATGGCGATCATCCCGGAGTCAACAACCTGTTACTAAAGATCGACGGATCCCGCCTGGCCGGTAACATCGACTGGACTCCACACGGACAACCATTCTCGACAACCGTCACTCTTTCCAACAGCAACCTGGCTGTAGCCCAGGTCAAGCAATGGCTCCCGGATTATCAGGAATCATGGCAGGCTGTCCGGCAAAACCTTCTGGGCCAGGGTTCCATCCAGATTAAACTGGCTGAGTTCACCCTGTTCGAGACAACGGAGACACAGAAAGAATGGCGGATTGACAGACTGAAAGGAGAGCTCCAGAAAATCGCCTGGGAACGTGAGAAGACCCCTGCCGTAGGAATTACTTCCTTACCGTTCGACTTTGCCGACAACCTTTGGCAGATCAACAATGGTCGCGGGCAACTGGGCTCCCACCAACTGACCGTTAATGGGAAGGGGGAATTCAACAAAGGGAATATTGTATTTACATCACTTGATTTTGCCGGAGACGTCCTGCTGTCCAAACTGCTTGAAGATTGGGAGATCCCTCAACAAGAACTTACGACAGTCGGCAACATTGCTATCAGCGGACACCTTGAGGGGCCTCTCAATCAGCTCAAACTGGATTTACAGGCGGACCTGTCACAATTCAGCATCAGTCACCCCACCGGGTTGAAGCTCACACCCGAAGCAGAGGACAGGCTGACTCTGCACGGCACCATAACCCCGCAAAAGGTCCGCCTTGATCATGGGGCCCTCAAATGGTCCATCGCAAAGGGGCACCTATCCGGCAGCTATCTCTTGGAAGATCCGGACAGTCTTGTTATCGACGCATTACTGACCATAAATGACCTGACCCGTCTTGCTGAAGACGTGCCTCTTTTAGAAAAACTGCAATTGAGCGGTCAAGCCGACCTGAGTATCAGCCAGAAAGGGCTACCTGGAAACAACCTTCCGGAGATGGTCCTGACCTTGCGCGACGCCGAACTTCGCGCGACCGGTCATATTGCTGACCTGAGCCACATTAATGGCCGCGCCCAGCTGACTCCAACCGGCCTGGTCGCTGACAACCTGCGTGTTCACCTGGGCCAATCTCCTCTGATTGTACAGGCACGACTCGAAGACTTCAGCAACCCTCTCTTGCTCCTCGACGTCATGGCACCATCCATTCGGGCAGATGAACTGATTTTCCCTTCCGACAAGGCCATACTCCGCGACATCGATGGTCACCTGGAAATAGATGGAGACGGAATCTCATTCGCTCCGGTTGACGTCCGCCTCGATGGCGGCACTAAGGCGTCTGTACGCGGCACGATTTCCTTCCATCCGCCATTTGATGTGCAACTCGACATAACATCCGAGTTTGCCCGTATCGGCGAAGTTGTCGATTTATGGTCGACTCGGACCGGGGCTGAAAAAGAATATTCCGAACCGGATCCTGTTGAAAGTGCGGAGACGAACCCTAGAGCAACAGTCAGAATCAACGCCCAGGTCAAGCGCGGCGACCTATACGGAATGAGCTTTCATGATGCTTCCGGCGTTATTGTTCCGACTCGCAAACGCCTGAGCATTCACCCCCTCGACTTCTCGGTCGGTGAGGGCTATTGCAATGCTCAGGTTCTTACCGAGTTTTCAACTGGGGGCCCGACTCTGTTGCGGGTTTCCGGACATGCGGAAGATGTTGATGCTCTGGAAGTCTATCGGGAACTTCTCAATCTGAAAAATATCGTGAGGGGAAAGCTGCGTGGCGATTTTTACCTGTACGGAGAGATCGGCTCCAACTATCTGCCTTCATCCTACGGCAACTTCAGCATTCAGATTCGCGATGGCGTTTTGCACCAGTTCCCGGTTCTGAGCAAGGTCTTTTCCCTGTTGAACGTGTCACAGATATTCGCTTTGCAATTGCCAGATATGGATCTCGAGGGAATGCCGTTCGACATCTTGTCGGCAAACTTCCATCTGGATAAAGGTATTCTCAAGAGTGATGATTTGAAAATTCAGAGTGAGGCAATGAATCAGGTGCACATCGGACAGTTGAATCTGATGGATAAGGAGGTTGATCTTACCGTAACGATCCACCCGCTGGGTACGGTTGACAAGATCGTCTCACGCATTCCGGTGGCCGGGTGGCTATTGACCGGCGAAGACAAGGCCTTTTTGACAGCCCACTTCTCTGTCAGAGGACAGATCGGCGACGTCTCTGTCACACCTATGCCGCTGGACACTCTCACCAAACCGACAATCGGCCTGCTCAGGCGAACTCTGGAACTCCCTTTCAAATTGATTGAAGATCCGCAGATTCTATGGGGAGGAGAAGGAAGCAAGGAGTGATTCAACTGCTGTTTCTAGGCTGCTCGTGTCCCTACATGTACAGCGGCAATGCCACCTGTCAGATCGTGGACTCTGACATCGACGAAACCGGCCTGTTCCATCATCCCTTTAAAGGTTTCACGATCAGGAAATTCAAGAACTGAGTCTGGAAGATATTGGTAGGCGCTACGTTGAGAAACCAGGCCACCCAGCCAGGGCAGTACACGCAGAAAATAGAAATAATAGACAGCTCGGAAAAAACTGTTGCGTGGTGTAGCGAATTCGAGAATCACGGCTCGCCCGCCCGGCTTGAGGACGCGTGCCATTTCGCACAAACCTTTCTGTCGATCAACCACATTGCGAATACCGAAAGCAATGGTAATCCCGTCAAACATACCGTCCGGATGAGGCATCGACTCACAAGGGGCATTAACCAGCAGAATCCTGTCACGGTATGGTGAAGCCGCAATCTTGTCTCTGCCGAGAACCAGCATACCCTGGGTGAAATCCGAACCTACAATCTTTACCGAAGAATCGGTCTGACGACCCACCTCCAAGGCAACATCACCGGTCCCCGTGGCGATATCCAGGACCATTCCGCCTTTCGGCACAATCAACTGCCTAACAGCGAAGCGCCGCCAGCGCCGGTCTATACCTAACGAAAGGACCCGGTTCAGCAGATCATACCGCGGCGCGATCCGGTCAAACATGTCGCGAATACCGCGACCTTTATCAGTGAGTTTGGTCATATGCCTTTTACCCGTCGGTGGGAAACGCCGGTTATGTAACATGGCGAGGATGCATATGTCAGCAAAAATGTCGGGGCAGGTCCTACAGATCAGGTCAGGTTGCGAGGGATGTGGGG
>JAUWTX010000099.1 GCA_030614505.1 Desulfuromonadales bacterium | reverse complement strand
CGTGGTTGGCTATGGGCATGCCGGGAAACAGCAAGTACAGCATATGGTTAAAGCTCTCTTGAATCTTCCGGAAGTTGCCCAGGAAGATGCTGCTGATGCCCTGGCTGTTGCTATCTGTCATGCTAACAGCCGGACGCTGAAACAAGCAGTTCTCAGTTCCAGTCGTCGTTAATAATTTATGACCCACAGGCAACATCCGTCAACTACTAAAGAAAGTGAACCCTGATGATCGCCCTGGTACGTGGCACATTGGCTTACAAATCGATCAATCACGTGATCATTGACGTCGGTGGTGTCGGCTATCGGCTGTTCATTTCATTATCGACCTTCTATTCACTCCCGGAAACCGGCGAGGTCAGTCTCTTTACGCACACTCATGTCCGGGAGGACGCCCTGCTGCTCTATGGCTTTCTGAGCCTGGAAGAGAAGGACCTGTTTGTCACCCTGATCGGGATTTCCGGTATCGGGCCAAAATTGGCAATCAACATCCTTTCGCACATACCGGCGGGAGAGCTTAAAAGAGCAATTGCTGCAGGTGATGTCAAACGTCTCACCGGGCTGCCAGGCATCGGCAAGAAAACCGCTGAGCGGCTGGTCCTGGAGCTGAAAGACAAAATTGGCCCGATTGAAGATCTTCCGGGGTCTGTCGATTCGTCGACAGCAACGGGTACATCTGCGGGTGACATGATTAACGACGTTATTTCTGCGCTGATCAATCTAGGCTACAAGGAGAATCATGCCCGTAAGGTTCTGGAAAGCATGGAACTGGAACCGGACCTGACGATGGAAGAAGCACTGAAAGGAGCACTGAAAGTTCTGGTTCGATAACTTTCAGTTTTGATCTCTATGGAAGAACGTTTGATTACGGCGGTAACAACCGGTGATGATGGCTCTTTCGATCTGTCGCTGCGACCGAAGGTCCTCACGGAGTACGTCGGCCAGAGCAAAGTCAAAGAAAATCTCAAGGTGTTTATCAGCGCTGCCCGCGGTCGCGGTGAATCACTTGACCATGTTCTCTTCTACGGTCCACCGGGTCTGGGCAAGACAACCCTTGCGTACATTATTGCAGCAGAAATGGGCGTCAACATCAAAAGTACATCAGGGCCCGTTATTGAGAAACCTGGTGATCTGGCTGCCGTTTTGACTAATCTGGAGCCAGGCGACGTCCTTTTTATCGACGAAATTCACCGCCTCTCCCCCGTGGTCGAAGAGATCCTCTACCCGGCGATGGAGGACTATCAACTCGACATCATGATTGGCCAGGGACCATCAGCACGTACCATCAAACTTGATATCCCCCACTTCACCCTGGTCGGTGCAACGACCCGCGCCGGATTGCTCTCTTCACCACTACGGGACCGTTTTGGTATCCTGAGCCGGCTGGAATTTTACACCCATGACGAGTTGGCAACGATTGTTACACGCAGCGCAAATATTTTAGGGGTTACCATAAATGCTGCAGGTGCCGGAGAAATTGCCAGCCGAAGTCGTGGCACACCACGCATAGCTAATCGCCTGTTACGCCGGATCAGGGATTTTGCCGAAATTGATGGCGACGGATCCATTACCAAAGGTATGGCTGACCAGGCCTTGGTTCGCCTTGAAGTTGATCAACGAGGATTCGACAAGATGGACAGGCTTCTGCTGGAAACCATCATAGACAAATTCAGTGGTGGACCGGTCGGTCTCGACACACTGGCAGCAGCTATCAGCGAAGAGAAAGATACCATTGAGGACGTCATTGAACCATTCCTGCTCCAGCAGGGATTCATCAATCGAACCCCCCGTGGCCGGGTGGCAACTCATCAGGCCTACGCACATCTGGGACGCACTCCCGGAGCAACTTCTCCTCCGGGAACTCTTTTTACCTAAAAGTCCACTGAAGATGGAATTTCCTTTGTCACCTGATCAAAACTTGTGCTAGCCTGTTTACATGGGGGTTGATTCAAGCAACTAGCCCTGCTGAAACACCCCGAGGGCCGTCATGGTGACGGCCCTTTCCCTTTTACCCACCCCGATTCGCACTGAAGTTCATGGATCCGACCCTACTGCAACAATTTCGACATCAATTGGCCGACTGGATTGAAACACGTCTTGATTCGCAGCGTCTACCCTTTCAGCGCCTGGAAATCTGTCCCAGGACTCTGACCGACCAAGGGCATCTCGTCCCGGATCTGGTTCTGTGGATAAACCGTGACAGCCAATTAGCCGGGAGCATGATTCTGCTCCCAGATGTCGTCGATAATCAGCTACTCGCCGAAGGGGCCTCTTTGTCCAAAGCTCTGGGTCTGGGACACTTTGCGACCTGGGCTGCACGAGAGGTTTCCATTTGGAATGTTGCTTCGGGGGAATCCAACCTGCTACATACCTTTGCGCTGTCATCGGCAAGCCGAATTACCCCCGATGACTTTCAGCAAACGCTTGATGATCTTCTTGAGAAACTAAAAGTCGTTACGATAACCAGTGCACCTTCAATGGCAGAACACTCGGCACATTATTTTGCCAACCTTTGTCTGCGCAACCTGGAAGAGCTTGCACCCGGATTAACGATAGGTGCCCGTCTGGCTGCAGGACAATCGGCAGCAGATGAATGGGTTGAACATGCCCCCCGGGAAAAAGCCTGGATGAGTTTGTGGCGCGTGCTTTTCCTGCTCTGGAAAGAACGACTGCCACCGGGGCTACAACCGGAAAGACTTGAACTTGCCATCCATTACGCTCTGACAGATCTGATTGAGGGGCAGCTTTCATGGATTGACATTCAGGATGATGAACCGCCCCTGCCAGAAGACGTTGCTGTTCGACTGTATCATCTGGCCTGCAGGCTGAGACAGCTTGGGTGGCCACACAGCGATGAGCACGCCGAGCAGTTGATCTGCCTGCTACTGAAAGAGTCCACCCATCACTTCGGTCTAAAATCACCTCGTCTGCCATGGCCCACAGACGAAACAACACTGTGGGTTAATTGCCCCCCGCCCCAGTCTGCAGGCAACTGCTCTTTAATCGCACCACGTGCATATCTCGCCGGCTGGATCTTTAAAACGTCATTGCAAAAGCGGGCCGAAGACAACATCTACGGCGAAAGCTTACAGATGTCAGCCGCTACGAAACATTTAACCAGTGCCGTTGCAGTCCTGCTGGAGCCACAAACACTCAACCGTAAAGAGCGTGACGCCCGCTTGATCTTATTGCGTCAAGTCTGGCCAAGTCGACGCTTTGACCTGCCACACAATGCTCCTGCCTGGTTATGGGACGCTCTTTACCTGGCCGGGTTGATAACTGATGACCTCTCTCTCACTTTACCGCAAGGCTGGCATCGCGCTCCTGGCATTCTGAGCCTCTGGGAAATCCTGACAGAACGCTATAAGATAGCCGAGATCTCCGATAATGGAACAGAAGCGCAGTCTCTGCGTTTTGTCCAGGACGCAAAGAATGCAACGTCCATGCAAGTGCACAGGAGCAGCCAAACCATCGAGGTCTCCTATGAACTTTCAGCTACACAGAAGCCAGGGACAACGCAAGTCTGGCTAAAGGCCAGCGAGGAGGTTGTGACTCTTCTTCACAACCAGTCGATGACTGGAATTTGCAGTCATTCTTCTGACTGGCCGGAACCACTGACCTGGGGGGTTTTCCTCTTTCTGCAGACACGCCTTGGCAGATATCTCTGGGATATTTGCAGTGACCGGTCGCCCATACCTGAATTCAATACCGTAACAGATGCCGTCCTGGCCTTCGGAGTGCCGCTCCCAAATGAAATCATCCTCTCCGACCTGAACTTGACGGGATCTCCCGCCACGCAGACCCTTCCGGAACCAGATCTTCTGGAACGGGAGTTCTTCAGCATCTTCGGATCCATCCCGGACTTGCCGGAAAGATCTATCCCTATAGTCTCTTATGCACCCAAAACCCGCCGTAGAAGCAGTAGTGCACCCACTGACCAAATTGCAGCTAAAATCTTCCTCGACGGTATCCCACGCTTCCCGGAACATTACCTGATGCACCTCTATCGGCCGATACTCACTCATTACGATCTTTATGGCCCCCTGGAGGTTGCTGAAGAGTTTTTTGACCGAATATCGTTACGTGCCATCGCTCAGGATCATACCATTGAAGTTTCTGGCAAAGTTGTCGCCGATGCACTTATTTTTGCATCTTATGCAGGCGAAGCAAGGATTTCCTTGCCGGAAGATGAGCAGCTACTTGAAGAGTTGGTCCTGCATTATCGATCCGACCTGAAGCGTCTCTGGGATGACCTGATCAGAGAATGCCGCCGTTTTGAACCACACCGCCAGATTGCTATCAATTTAGCCCAAAGGATATGGAAACAACAGGGATTACCACCCAAAAGCGCTCTCGAGGTTTCATAGGCATTCATCTCTTCACCACTCAACAACCTGAGAGGCTGTCAGGCTTTGCGGGCATATAGCCCTGGAAACGGCTTAGTTTTCTGGCCTTTTCACATTAACCATACTAGTATGGCTGCATCTTTGCTTTAAAAAGGCTTGCCTTATGAACGTTTTATTACATATGTGTTGTGCCAACTGTGCCATCTATCCAATCCGTACCTTGCGTGAAGCTGAGCACAATGTTGTTGGCTACTTTTTCAATCACAACATCCACCCTTATCAGGAAGATCGTCGGCGTCTGCAAGCGGTTGAAACTTTCGCTGCAGCCAGTGACCTCCAGGTCATCTACAAGGACGAGTACCTGCTTGAGGACTTTCTGGCCCAGGTCGCTACGGAACCGGCAAACCGCTGCACTTATTGCTATCAGTCACGCCTCAAGCAGGCGGCAGTATATGCTGCAACTTCCGGATATGATGCTTTCTCAACAAGTCTGCTTTACTCACGCTACCAGAACCATGAACTAATCCGCAAACTCGGCGAGGAACTGGGGGATCATTACGGTATTGAGTTCCTTTACGAAGACTACCGGATTGGCTGGCAAGAAGGGATCAAGGCTTCCAAAGACATGGGCCTCTACCGCCAGCAATATTGCGGATGCATTTATTCAGAAAAGGAACGGTACCACCCCAGAAGTAATAACTGATGGTCAACGGCCTGTTCCTTAGCCTTGGCATCTGCTAGCAGCCTGTCAGACAATCAATGAACTGGCTGACGGGAGGTTGTCCTATGCACACTTCACCAACTAAGCCTAGATTGGGTCTTGCGCTCGGCAGCGGCGCCGCCAGAGGCCTTGCTCACATAGGCGTGCTCAAGGTCCTCGAAGAATCCGATATCCCAATTGACATAATCACGGGAACCTCCATGGGGGCCTTTATCGGTGCCATGTATGCCGCCGGAGTTCCGGTAACGCAAATGGAACAGGTTGCGCTGGAAATCGACTGGCGTAGCATGGCCAAGCTACTCAACCCAATTATACCGACATCAGGATTGACTGATGGCAAAAAGCTTGTCGAATTCATGGCCGAATTACTGCCGGCAAGAGAGTTCAAGGATTTATGCCAACCACTGGCTGTTACAGCAACCGACATCAATACCGGAGAAGCAATTATTATCAAGCAGGGCGATCTGCTTGAGGCACTCCGTGCCAGTTTGGCCTTCCCCGGCATTTTTCCGCCGGTTCGCTTTGGGCAGCGCTTTCTGGTCGATGGAGGGCTTTGCAAGCCACTCCCTACCGATGTTGCCCGCCACCTGGGAGCAGAAAAAGTTGTTGGAGTCTGTACTATTCCCGCGGTTGAAAAGAAAACCCCAGAGACTTTTCTGCCGAGTAGCCACGGTCATTCCAGAACCATCAAACGCTGGCGTGATTTTTTCAGTACCAGCAGAATAGAGCAGGCGTTTCGCTCCGTCCTTGGCCATGAGACAGAAGAATCAGATGACGATGCACCAGACAACATGAAAGCTCCAAACATCTTCCGTGTCTGCGCTCAAAGTGTTGCTATCATGGAAAACGTTATCAACGAACTACACCTGAGCCAAAACCCGCAGGATCTGATTCTCAGACCACAACTCGATGGAATCACCCTGCTCGAATTTCATCGTGCAGAAGAAATTATTGCTGCTGGAGAAGCTTCAGCAAGAGCCGCATTGCCCGAAATCAAATATCTTCTCAAAACAGCTTGAAAGACCCCTTTGCTCTGCTAACATATTGATATGATTATTTCATTTTAACCGATCAACAAGGAGGAAATCATGATCGAGCTGCTGGAGAAAACTTTATTGACCGCCGTTGGGGCAATGACCCTTACTCAGAAGAAAGCGGAAGAGTTACTGTCTGAGTTGCGCGAGAAACTGAACCTCAGCGAAGAAGAAGGAAAAGATTTCCTGAAGAAAATCCAGGAGGCCGCTGCTCAGGGCCAGGAAAAACTACAGGAACAGGCTCATGAAGAGGTCAAAAAAGCTTGTGAACGCATGGGTGTGGTCACAGTTGATGAATTTGACAAGCTGAAGAAGAAGGTTGCCCGACTGGAAAAAAAACTGAAATAGACAGACATTTGAAGTGACCCGGACACCACCATGCTGCCAATCCTCCGCATCAACCGAAATATCCGTACTATCCGCCGCTACAGGACCATTCTCGGGGTTCTGATCAAGTATGGCTTCGGTCATTTTGTCGAACAACTCAGGATCGATTACTATCTTGAGATCGGCAAACGAATCGTCACATTCAACAAGTTATCCAAAGATCTTGAGCGCCTCAGCCAGGCACAACGCCTGCGCCTGGCCATGGAGGAGCTCGGGCCGACCTTTATCAAACTCGGACAGCTACTCTCAACCCGCCCCGATGTTTTAGGCAATGAGTACATCAAGGAATTCAGCAAACTACAGGACGAGGTTCCTGCTGTTTCACTTGAAGAAATCGAAGCTCAGATCCTGCGTGAGCTGGGTTCTCCTGCCGAAGAGCTTTTCGCTGAATTCTCCAAGCAACCGATTGCAGCCGCCAGCATTGCCCAGGTTCATCGCGGAAAGCTGAAGAGTGGTGAAGAGGTCGTTTTTAAGATCCGACGACCAGGCATTGTCAAAATTGTTGAAACCGATATTGATGTCCTGATGGGGCTGGCTTATCTCATTGAACAGCATGTACCGACAGTCGCTCTTTACGACCCGGTCGGGCTTGTCAAGGAATTCCGCCGCAACATCATGCGGGAAATGAATTTTACCCGTGAGGGTCGTACTATCGATCGATTCGCTGCCAATTTCGCAGAGAGCACAACCGTCTATATCCCAAAAGTTTTCTGGGATTATACCGGT
>JAUWTX010000087.1 GCA_030614505.1 Desulfuromonadales bacterium | reverse complement strand
CCGCAAGTGCCAGCCTGGCGACCTGGTGGCTATGCGCAATCAGGATGCTTCTGGCTTGAGCATGACCGTCATAGTATTTGTCTATGAGCTCAAGTGGCTGCATTAATTATTCCATGGTCCGATTATCATTCCCTCGCCGGGGTTCTGCTACGGCAGGAACTGAAAAGAGTGAGTGACTCTATCCATGACATCCTTATAGCTGTCGCTTCTGTCAGGTGATGCTGTGAGGATGATCAGATAGCTGCGGTCTGTGCGTGAAAACAGGTAGCTGTTGATCTCCACGTGTTCTGTGTGGCCAATGACGTGCCATGCCTCGCCGGCGGGAAGTGTGACCTTTTCTTCCAACGATATTTCCAGACCGACGTATTTTTGCAACTCCTGATCGATTTGCAGCTCTCTGCCTGGTGCTTGTTGTTTCTGCAAAGAGGACCTGATTGTCAATAGTGTGTCCGGATGGTCAGGATGCTTCCAGCGGATTTCTCCTTCCTTGCTGCCATAACTTATACGCCGATCTTTACCCCATGACAGAGGATATTCCACGACAAATTCCAGAACCGCATCAATATGCATGCCGATTTTCTTTTCTGATTTGGGTTTCCCAGCGGGAGCACAGCTCTGTAGAAGGAGACAGCAGGAGATCAATAAAAAGAGGTACAGCCGACATGTTGACAAGAAACGAATCATGGCCTCACCGAAAATTCATGGATTCAGATTAAGTATACACATAGTACGTAATATGTGTGAAATGTCTGATTCTGGCGTTGTCGGTGTGTGGCGAGCCCCAAGGGGAAAACAGGCTCGCTTGTAGCGGTCTGCGACACAGGAATGATGATGCTTCCTAGGAGACTGTCGGACTATACGGGCCGAAGCGAAAATTCGGAAGTTTGAGACCAGATTTTGGCTCGTTTGAGAGTAATAGCCGTAGCTATTGGTCGAAAAGGAGCTGAAATATGGGCCAAACAGCCGGATTTGCAGCCGGGTCATGGATAGTCTGACAGCCACCTAACGGTGGTTAGAGACCTTGAGTGGAGCTACTACACTCGCACGAATGAGTTTTCGCGCTACGTGCTATTCACCTTTAAAAGGGTTATTCCCAGTAAATACAAGCTGACGGACAATTATCCATGGCAGCTTCAATCTTTGTTGCCGGCGCCCCGGTTGGATTGTGGACTATTGCTTTTTCGTGAGCATGGTCGTTGTCACTGTCTTCCATGCGGAATACCTCAGGGCAGAGTTGGGTACAGACTTCGCAGCCGATACAACAATCCGGATCAATAGCTGGTATGCGTGACATAAATGGTGCTCCTGGTCGGTAGAGTTGCAGGGGAACGCCTTCAAAATTCTACGTTCTTGATGTTCCCATGCCTTGCTGTTTCCGCGCAAGCCAAATGGCCTGCCATGTTGGCAGGCCATTTGCGAAGAAATCACTTCTTGGCTTTTTTCTGTGCAGGCGCTTCCATCTGGTAATGATGTACATCACGTTGCGGATAAGGGATGCCGATCCCTGCTTCGTCAAAGCGTGTTTTCACGCCGGCATGAAGGTCAAAATAGACGCCCCAGTAGTCGGCGGCCGCTACCCAGGGGCGTACGGCGAAGTTAACACTGTTGTCTGCAAGTTCCAGAACGCCAATTGTTGGCGCGGGGTCCTTCATGATGCGGTCGTCATTGGCAAGAATATCTTCGAGTACGGATTTCACATGACTCAAGTCTGCATCGTAACTTACACCAATGACCAGATCGACCCGGCGGGTTGATTTGGTTGAATAGTTGATGATGTTATCGCCGATCAGCTTGCCATTTGGAACGAATATCGTCTTGTTGTCCGCGGTTTTCAACTGCGTCGAGAAAATAGTGAGGGTTTCGACCACACCGAGGACTCCTGCAGCTTCAATCAGGTCGCCCACCTTGAATTGTTTGAAAACCAGAATCATAACGCCGGCAGCAAAGTTGCCCAGGGAATCCTTGAGAGCGAAGCCAATGGCCAGTCCGGCAGCACCGACCAGGGCAACCAGGGACGTTGTCTGTATGCCAAGTTGATTCAAGGCGGCAATGACGGCAAAAGTGATGACCAAGGCATTGACCAGGTTGCCGATAAAGCCGGTTAAGGCCGGATCCGCTTCACGACGTTCCATTAGCCCCTTGACCAGACGGGTGATAAGCTTGGCTCCCCAGAAACCGACGGCGAGAATAATAATGGCGTAGACAATACTGCCCAGCATGGTCGTCGCCATTGATGCTTCCTGTGTCATGATGTCCTCCTGATGTCTGTTGTTTGTTCGAAATGATTAGCTAACTTATGTATTACATACCGTAACGCTTGATTTTTTCAACCAGGGTCGTGCGATTAATCTTCAGCAGGGCTGCGGCACGGGCCTTGACGTTAGAGGTTTTATCCATAGCCTGCTTGATTAATGCCTGTTCGATATTCGCGATTGTCCCCGCCATGTTCAGGCCTTCATCAGGGATTTGAACTATTGGCATGGGAGTGTCATCTAAAGGAATACCGCCGATCTGGGGCGGCAGATCCTGCCGGTCAATAATGTCGCCATCTGTCAGGGCAACAGCACGCTCAATGGCATTTTCCATTTCTCGAACATTACCTGGCCAGTCATACCTCTCCAGGGCTCTTAGTGCTTCCTGTGACAGATCCAGTATCGGCCGATTCATATCCATACAGATCTTTCGCAGGAAATGCTTGGCGAGTAGTGGAACGTCTTCATGTCTCTCTCGCAATGGCGGCAGGGGAATGGGGATGACATTCAATCGATAATACAGATCCTCGCGGAATTGACCATGACGAACTCTCTCCTCAAGATCGGCATTCGTTGCGGAAATCACTCTCACATCCAGCTTTGTCCGACGTGTAGAACCGACCCTTTCTGTTTCCTGCTCTTGTAGAACACGCAGCAGTTTCATCTGCAGATGCAGAGGCATAGTGCCTATTTCATCCAGGAAAATAGTCCCGTGGTTGGCCAGCTCAAATTTGCCCGGTTTGTCCGCAACGGCTCCGGTGAACGATCCACGCATATGGCCGAAGAGTTCACTTTCCAGGAGGTCGGCAGGTATCGCGCCACAGTTTATGGGGATAAATGGTTTTTCTTTACGAGGACCATTGAAGTGGATGGCACGTGCAACCAACTCTTTGCCGGTTCCTGACTTACCCAGAATGAGGACCGTTGAATCAGTATGAAGGATCTTTTCCATACGGGAAAAGACCTGTTGGATAGCAGGGCTGTTGCCGATAATGTTGTCAAATTTGTATTTGCCGCGTAATTGTTGGCGCAGATAAAGATTTTCTGCAATCAGCCGGCTTTTCTCGACCGCTTTTGCAACCAGTACCTTAAGTTTCTCGAAATTGAGAGGTTTGGTGATGTAGTCGAACGCTCCTTCCTTCATCGCTTTAACTGCAGTTTCAGCAGTTGCGTTGCCGGTGATGAGGATGACGTTGCAGGGCAGGGAATGTTCTTTGACGTGTTTAAGTATATCTATGCCGCTCATACCAGGAAGAAAGAGATCGGTTATAATGATGTCGTAGCTCTTTCGGGAGAGTAATTCCAGCGCATCTTCGCCGGCAGCAACAGCTTCCACCTGGTAGCCTTCACGCTCCAGGAGCAGAGTGAGACCTTCGCGACTGCCGGGGTCATCATCTATGAACAGGATATGGGCGGCATTTTCCACGACTGGCAAACTCCCCCTCGGAGATTGTCGAAGTATCACTAAGGAATCTCTTAATGCGTCATGAAATTGACGTTGTAGGTAAATTATCATGTGTATTGAGTGCTTGCAAGAAGTTTAAGCTGCTTGCTGAGCACTTTTTGCACGTCTCTTCGAATAAAGGTAATAATTATCAGTTATTTCAATGAGTTGAAAATAGAACGGTTTTTTGCTTGACACATAAGCTTCCGCTTTGATTAGATTGCATGATAGAGCAAGCGTAAGTATTTAAATTCATTGAAAAATTTTACTTAGACTAAATATTTAACACGACTATAGCTTTTTAGTTTACATAAACGGTTTAAGTTAGCCTTCAAGTAGGAGAGCAACCAATATGTCCATCAAAAAATTTCGCAAGGTTATGGCTGCTAACCGCGGGGAAATTGCCATCCGAATTTTCCGTGCCTGTACGGAACTCGGTATCAGCACGGTTGCATTGTACTCAGAAGAAGACAAACTCTCCTTGCATAGATATAAGGCTGATGAGGCCTACCTTATCGGCAAGGGGAAAGGGCCTGTTGATGCTTACCTGAGTATTGATGAAATTATCGATCTGGCCCGCAAGAAAGATGTTGATGCGATTCATCCGGGTTATGGGTTTCTTTCTGAAAATGCTGAGTTTGCTGAAGCTTGTGAGCGCGCCGGCATCGTTTTTATCGGTCCGACGCCTGAAATCCAACGCCGTGTCGGTGACAAAATTTCCGGTCGCAAAGTGGCTGTTGACGCTGGGGTGCCAGTAGTTCCCGGGACTGATGACCCAATCCGCTCAGAGGAAGAGGCGCTGCTCTTTGCCAAGGCCGCCGGATACCCGGTTATTGTCAAGGCTAGTTCCGGTGGCGGCGGTCGCGGTATGCGTGTTGCTAATAACCAGAAAGAGCTTCTTGAGGGGCTCAAATCGGCAGCTTCGGAAGCCAAGGCGGCTTTTGGTGATGCGACTATTTTCCTCGAGAAGTATGTTGAAAAGCCAAAGCATGTTGAAGTGCAGATCCTCGGTGACAACCATGGAAACATCGTACATTTCTATGAGCGTGACTGCTCAATCCAGCGTCGTCACCAGAAGGTAATCGAGATCGCGCCGTCTCTTTATCTCAGTAACAAGAAGCGCAAGGAGGTTTGCGACTACGCCCTGGCCCTGGCCAATCATGTCGGCTACCGCAATGCCGGAACTGTCGAATTTCTGATGGACAAGCAGGGTAACTTCTACTTTATCGAAGTGAACCCGCGCATCCAGGTTGAACACACCGTTACCGAACTGGTGACTATGCGTAACCTGGTGCAGGCCCAGATTCATATTGCACAGGGGCACAAGCTCGCAGACCCGGAGATCGGCATCAAGAGCCAGAAGGATATTGAACTGCGTGGTTATGCCATTCAGAGCCGAATTACCACCGAGGATCCGAATAATAACTTCGCGCCTGATTTCGGTATCATCAAGGCCTATCGGACTGCAGCCGGTTTTGGTGTGCGTCTTGATGCTGCGGCTGGTTACGCCGGGGCGCGGATTACTCCACACTACGATTCTTTGCTGGTCAAAATTTCAACATGGGGTCTGACCTTCGCCGATGCGTCTCGCACCATGCACCGTGCCCTGCAGGAGTTTCGCATCCGTGGCGTAAAGACCAATATCGGTTTTCTCGAAAAGGTGATTACACATCCGGTATTCCTCGAAGGTAAATGCGATACATCGTTTCTCGATGAGCATCCGGAGGTCTTTCAACTGCCAGTCAAGAAAGACCGCGCCAACAAGATTCTCAGTTATATTGGCCACACAACAGTCAATGGTTACCCCGGCATCAAGCCAGAGAAACGGCTTAATTTTCGTGACCTGCACGAACCTAGTGTCCCTGAAATCCAATACGGGAAACAGCATCCACGAGGCACTCGTGACATCCTGCTCGACAAGGGTCCGGAAGGTCTGGCCGACTGGGCGCGTAAGAATAACCAGTTACTGATTACCGATACCACCTGGCGTGATGCTCACCAGTCGCTGATGGCAACCCGTTTCCGGACTCATGATCTTGATCGTATTGCTGAAGCGACAGCACACCTGGGCGGTGGACTCTTCTCTCTGGAGATGTGGGGTGGGGCTACCTACGATGTCTCCATGCGCTTCCTTACCGAGGACCCCTGGGAGCGACTTGAACGATTGCGTAAGAAGGTTCCCAATATTCTCTTCCAGATGTTGTTGAGAGGCTCAAACGCCGTTGGTTACACCAACTATCCTGACAATGTCGTCCAGGAATTCACCGTCAAGGCCGCCGAGAGTGGTATCGACGTGGTCCGCATCTTCGACTCCCTGAACTGGGCCAAGGGAATGCAGGTGGCCATGGAGGCTGTACGTGAACGGACCTCCGCCGTTTGTGAGGCCGCCATGTGCTATACCGGTGATATCCTCGATCCGAAGCGTGACAAGTATCCGCTGCAATACTATGTAAACCTGGCAAAGGAACTGGAGGAAATGGGTGCCCATATCCTGGCAATCAAGGATATGGCCGGTCTGCTCAAACCTTTTGCTGCAGAGAAACTGATTAAAGCGTTGAAAAACGAAATTGGTATTCCGATCCATCTGCACACTCACGACACTTCAAGCAACGGTGGTGCCATGCTGATGATGGCCGCCCAGGCCGGAGTCGATATTGTCGATGTGGCGCTTTCATCGGTCTCTGGCCTCACCGCCCAACCGAACATGAATGCCCTGCTTGCGACTCTGGAAGGATCGATCTGGGATCCGCAACTCGATCAGGATGGTCTGCAGGAGTTGGCCAACTACTGGGAAACGGTACGCACCTTTTATGCCCCGTTTGAATCGGAACTGCGCAGTGGTACCGCCCAGGTCTACTACCATGAAATCCCCGGCGGTCAGTACTCCAACTACAAACCGCAGGTCGAAGGTCTGGGCCTTGGCCATCGATGGGAAGAGTGCAAGGAAATGTATCGCAAGGTCAACGACCTTTTCGGCGATATTATCAAAGTGACTCCTTCCTCAAAAATTGTTGGCGACATGGCGATGTTCCTGGTGCAGAACAACCTTGAACCGGAGGATGTCTTCACCAAGGGCGAAGAGCTCGCTTTCCCTCAGGGGGTGATCGACTTCTTTAAGGGGATGATCGGCCAGCCGGTCGGTGGCTTCCCGCCGGAACTGCAGAAGATCATCCTCAAAGGCGAGCAGCCGCTCACCTGCCGTCCTGGTGAATTGCTTGAGCCTGTTGATTTCGCTGCCAAAAAAGACGAATTGCAAACTAAACTCGGCCACGACGTGAGCGACCGTGATGTTCTCTCCGCAGTTCTCTACCCTGGAGTTTTCGAGGAATACGACCGTTTCCGCCAGGAATACAGTGATACCTCTTTTCTACCGACCCCGGTCTTTTTCTATGGACTCGATGTTGGTGACGAAGTCAGCATTGATATCGAGGCAGGCAAGACCCTTATTATCAAGTTGAACGCCATCGGCCGTGTGCACGAAGATGGTACCCGCAACATTTATTTTGAATTGAATGGTGAGCCTCGAGTCGTTCCGATCAAGGACCTTTCAGTTGAACCCGATGTGGTCAGCCATGAGAAGGCCGACCCGGCCAATTCCAGGCATGTTGGTGCGCCGATGCCTGGTAAGGTATTTAAAATGCTTGTGAGTGTCGGTGAAAAGGTTTCTGCCGGAGATACTCTGCTGACCACTGAAGCTATGAAGATGGAGACTAACGTCAAGACCAAGGTTGACGGCGTGATTGCCGACGTTCGCCTTGATGAGGGTAATCAGATTGATCAAGGGGACTTGTTGGTTGT